>PWJP01000099.1 GCA_003559985.1 Saprospirales bacterium | reverse complement strand
TTAGTCACAAGTCTTCAAAAGAAATGCCCGGGTGGTGGAATTGGTAGACACGCAGGACTTAAAATCCTGTGGCCATCTCGGCCGTGCGGGTTCAAGTCCCGCTCCGGGCACATTTTTTCCCCTCACTTTTTCCAATAAAAAACCCCTCGAACCTTACTCAAGGGGTCTTCACTTGTCATAATTTTTTAGCAATTCCTCAAGTCTCGCACTTGACACTTGCCTTGTTGCCGGTGATTAATGTATAGATGGATGCATTAATTTGGTGAAAATTACAAACGGCTTTGCGTATCTATATATATTTAACCAATCCGTCATTTCCGAACTTTGTACTTTCCAACTCAGTTTCGAGCCAGTTTCTTTATATTTTTCTTGAGTTCATCCTCGTGCTCAATGCCGAGAAAGATGTTTTCGCCGTTCTTCAGCTTGACAAACAAGCCCTTGTGCTCTCCAAAGCCATAGTTGTTAAAATCAGAACTGTAGTACAGATTCCAACCGCTCCATGCATCTTTGCGGGGAAGCTTAACAACCTTATATTCCTCAATATCGTCCCACTTGACCTTTTGTCTTTTGAAGTGCAGCGGGTACAACTGGTACTTTATGCCTTTTTTCGATACCACTGTCACAAAGCGAACCGAGCTCAGCAGGTAAATCATCAGCGCAGACACCAGTATCATGCCGGTGAAGGCAGCAACCATGCCCCAACTCACGACAGGTGCCAGTACAATTTGCTCAACCAATCTATATGACGCCCCCAGAAATATCAGGCCGAGTAATACATAAAATGCCCGGTGCCGAAACCGCTTCTCCTCCTTGAACTTGTGCTTTGCCATAACTCCTCGCTTTACTGACTTAATATTAATTTAATATTGAATTTACGCTAAGGTAACACCATTTTTCGGGAAGTTGGTTCCTTCAGACCGGTTTATTTTAAAGAGTTAACATTGGAGAGGACGAAAAATTTTCGTATTTATTTGATTTTATGTTGTTTACATATTAGTTCTATAAGGATGTTTTTTCTTGAAAAAAATTTGTAGGGGTTCTTTCGGTGGTTGTTCTTTTGCGGCTTAAGCGATGGGCGTTGCTCTTAAAGTACTGGAATATTGTCGCACCCCTTCAGGGTGCCATTACTTCTTGTCCTGGCGATGGGTGTTACCCCCCTCCCCAAAGCGTAGGGGACAAGAAAGCGTAGGGGGCAGGCTCATCGTTTTGTTGTATGACCCCGTTGGGGTCTGGTAAAGCAAACGCCCTGAAAGGGCAAAACATCAAAGCGTGGGGTTAAGCCCCCGG
Organism: Saprospirales bacterium; assembly: GCA_003559985.1. Lineage (GTDB taxonomy): Bacteria > Bacteroidota > Bacteroidia > Chitinophagales > Saprospiraceae > PWJY01. Next base: position 5,143 of record PWJP01000099.1, on the reverse strand, counting down.
CGCAACCCCCCAAAGCTTAGGGGGCAGGCCCACGCGAAAATCCCCCCCATATTTCACCCTGAAGGGGTGAAACAAAGCCGTGCTGACACCCACGGCCATACGGAACCACTACTCCAAAGCGCGATAACCCTCCGGTCTAAACCTGGGGCTGCATATACAGAGGAAAATCAGGTCTCCGGTGCCGGTGTTAGTGATTTTTTGGCTGAGGTCCTTTTTAATGAGGGCCAGGTCGCCTTTTTCCAGGGTTCCCCTGTTTGCCCCATCTATAAAAACCTCGCCTTTCCCTTGCAAAACATAGTAAACCTCGTGACCGTCAAGGGAGTGGAGTTCGGTTTCCTCCTCTGGCAAGACCCTCGCCACGGCAACTGACAGTTCTTGGAGTTCGGGGCTGTTCAGCAACTCTGTGATGTAGCAATTTTCGCCTATGTAATTTTCAGTCTGTTGGTTGCCTTTGATGATCATAAGGACAGGATTGGTGAATGAAGTAGTTAAAAAAAAAAGCGCATTCACTCCCTAAGGCTGTGAATGCGCTGATGATTGATTGAATAATAGAACTTTTGGTTATTAGATCACTCGCACTTAGAGTGTCCACAACTGTTGCACACCAGGCAGCCTTCCTGATAGACCAGGGTGTGCTCGCCACAAGATGGGCAACTGTTTTTCGCGGGAGCGGTCCCGTCCTCAATATAACGCTTTAGTGCTCTGGCTACCCCGTTTTTCCAGTTGTTCAACAGATCTTCATTGAGCTGGAGGTTGGCAACCACATCTACTACGTATTCGATGGGCATTCCGTGACGCAGAACTCCGGAAATCAGCTTAGCGTAATTCCAGTACTCCTTGTTAAATGTCCGTGAAAGTCCTTCGATGGTGATGCGATAACCCTGGCGATCCAGATAAGAGAAGTCGTAGCGGCTGCCACCGTCTTCCGTACGGCTTTTGATGACCCAGCCCTTTTCCACGGTAGAGAGAATAGAGAAAGACTCCTCTGCTTTACCGGTAAAAATCTCATAAGGCTTACCATCAAGCAAACCGACGACTGCAATCCACTTTTCCTCGTTATTCATGAACTTGACGATATCGGCCTCGAGTATTCTGGGACGCTTTGGCGCGTCGGTAATTCCTGTTGTGGTCTCTTCCTTCTTCTCTTTTTTGTCTGTAACAAGCACCCCTGATCTCGATCCATCGCGATAAACCGTAATTCCTTTACATCCGCTCTTCCAACCAGTGAGGTAAATATCACCGATCAGTTCTTCCGGTGTTTCCTCGGGTACGTTGACCGTAACACTAATGGAGTGGTCCACCCACTTTTGAATAGCGCCCTGCATCTTCACTTTGGAAACCCAATCCACGTCGTTAGCGGTGGCTTTGTAGTAGGGAGATTTGCGTATCAGGGCCTGCATATCGTCATCCTCCATCTGTCTCACTTTATCGACATCGTGGCCATTGGCCTTCAACCAATCGACAAATTTGTGGTGGAAAACGCGGTACTCTTCCCATGAATCACCCACATCGTCCACAAAATCGACACGTACATTTTGGTCGTTGGGGTTGACTTTTCTCCGGCGCTTGTAGCTGATGAGGAATGCCGGTTCGATTCCGGAGGTCGTTTGAGTCATCATGCTGGTGGTGCCAGTTGGAGCAATGGTAAGCATGGCGATATTACGACGGCCCTTTTTCAACATTTCTTCATACAGTTCCGGGTCCTCATTCTTTATGCGCTGTACAAAGGGGTTGTTTTCCTCTTTACGGTGATCGTACACCGGGAATTTTCCTCTGTCTCCGGCCAGTTCAACCGACATACGATATGCTTCTACGGCGAGGGTTTTATGCACTTCCACAGAAAATTTCATAGCATCATCGGTTCCGTAAGTAAGACCCAGTGCAGCGAGCATGTCACCTTCACCGGTAATACCCACTCCGGTTCTCCTTCCCTGAATGCACTTTTCTCGGATCTTTTTCCACAGTTCGTATTCTGTACGTTTGATGGCCATAGGCTCGGGATCATTTTCGAGCTTTTCAATAATGGCGTCGATCTTTTCGAGTTCAAGATCTACGATATCATCCATTATCCTCAGTGCCATTCCGGCATGCTTTTTAAACAACTCCATGTCGAATGAGGCGTCCGTCGTATAGGGATTATTGACATAGCTGAACAGATTGACCGCCAACAGACGGCAACTGTCGTAGGGGCACAGAGGTATTTCTCCGCATGGATTGGTAGATACCGTTTCAAAACCGAGGTCTGCATAGCAATCGGGCACAGACTCCCTAACTACAGTGTCCCAAAAAATAATGCCGGGTTCGGCGGATTTCCATGCGTTGTGAACGATTTTTTTCCACAGGGAAGCGGCGTCAATGGATTTTTTATAAACCGGTTTACGGCTGTCGATGGGGTATTTTTGCAAGTATGCCTGACCACTTTCCACCGAGCGCATGAACTCGTCGTCAATTTTCACGGAAACATTGGCTCCGGTCACTTTGGTGCCGTCTATCTTGGCATCGACAAAGTGCTCAGCATCGGGGTGTTTTACGGATACAGTCAGCATCAGTGCACCTCTTCGACCGTCCTGAGCTACCTCGCGGGTAGAGTTGGAGTAGCGCTCCATAAAGGGAACGATACCGGTGGACGTAAGGGCAGAGTTCTGCACCGGACTGCCTTTAGGACGAATATGTGACAGGTCGTGTCCCACGCCACCACGGCGCTTCATCAACTGAACCTGTTCCTCATCGGTTTTCATAATACCGCCGTAGGAATCAGCCGGTCCATTGTTGCCAATTACAAAGCAATTGGACAGAGAGGCGACCTGAAAGTCATTGCCGATTCCGGTCATTGGACCGCCCTGAGGCACGATGTACTTGAATTCCTTTAGCAATTCGTAGATTTCCTCTTCCCCAATTGGTTGTGAATATTTGCTTTCAATGCGGGCTATTTCCGATGCCAGTCTGCGGTGCATGTCGTCCGGAGTGGCTTCGTAGATGTTCCCATGTGAATCTTTGAGCGCGTATTTATTTATCCAAACCCTTGCTGCCAGATCATCACCATTAAAGTAGGTGGTAGATTTTTTCAGAGCCTCCTCATAGGTGTATTTCTTCCTGTTCGGTGTGCTTTTTTTAGTGTCGCCAGAGGTCTTCTCTTTTGATTCCGGCTTTTCCTTCTTTGAGTCAACATCCTTTTCAAATAGCAGGGGGGCCATATTTACAATAAATTTTAAATGGTTTATGAAATACCGACTTTTATTAGCTGCAATTCCCGGTTCAGAGTCTAAAAAAAGTCGATTGATTTGTTCAACGAAATCGGTAAAATATTAGAGTTCGTAAATATATAAAGTTTCCAAATATTAGAGTTAACATTGTTTGTAAAAAAAACTCGAACAACACATAACGTATTGTTTTTCAATAAAATATAATTTTAAAAAAACTATCGTCTAATCTCGAAGCCCTCGAAGCGTCTGAGGGGAATTTTCGTGACTCTTACTTCCTCAACTTTGGCCTCAGCAGGACCCCGGTGACACCAATCAATGAGTTCTTCCAGGGAATCTTCCGGACCTGTCACCTGAGCCAGTACGGAGCCATCGGCTTTGTTCATAACGTAACCACTGAGTCCCAGCTGAAGGGCCTTTTCCCGAGTGGATGCGCGGTACCAGACTCCCTTTACTTTCCCGTAAATTCTAAGCTCTATGGTTTTGGAATCACTCATTTCAACAATGCAGAAATTGAACCATTAATATAAGGTAGAAGGTCACAAAAATCACTTCCTTTTACGGGCACAAATGTCGCAAAAAGGATGCATAAAATCTTAGAATATTACGAACAAAAATAATTTAATCATGGAAGCTACCGCAGAACTCAGTATTTATCCACTGCACGAAGATTACAAAGACAGAGTCAAGGATTTTTTGAGAAAAATCAGACGTCACGATGGCCTCACAATAGAGTCTAATGGCGTAAGTACACAGGTTTTCGGCCAATACGACACCATCATGGAAGCGCTCACCCTCGACATAAGGGAGGCACTGGAAAAACAACAAGCTATGGTCGTACTCAAAATTGGCAAGGGTATTCTCCGCTTTGATGAATCCAAACTCTGACCAGGTGAGATTAGAATCGATCAGAGAGAATCTGGGGAAGTTCAAAAGCAAACTCGAGAAGGACCAACAGGTCTCTGCCATTTGGGAGATAAGGGAGCACTTCAGGAATAACTGGGTGCCCGGGTCGGAAAATCCTGTCGAAATGTACCGGGAGAGTATCCATAGCGATATTTCCCGGGCATTTTGGGTGGATGAAAATTACCGCCCCCGGGAAATGATGTCAGAGTTCTTCAAACTGCAGCCGGATATGACCAATCAGGCATTCCGGGAATTGTACGACGAGGACCTCGATTTACTTCAACGGATGGACCGCTTTGTATTCTACTGCGACCAACTACTGGTTTTTTACAAAGCAAAATACCGCGGGCGTAGTGACAACAATCACTTCAACGACTACCGGATTATTTCACTGTACCTGTGTCTGAAATACCCGGAAAAATACGTGCCCTACCGGTTCGAGTGGTTGGTGGCTGTTTGCGAAACCTTCCAGGCACGTCCCATTCCCGATGTGGAAGACCCCGAGCGGTACTTCAAAATCGTGCGGGCTGTTAGTGGCATCATGAAAAAGGACGAAGAGTTGATGTCTTTATATAAGGAGGCATTGAAAAAAAGTGGGGTGAATCACCCCAATCCTTTCGAAACCTTGTTTCCATCTGCAGAATTTTGTGCATATTGCAGCGGCGAATCAATGCCGTAAAAATTACCGATCAGAATGGAACATTCCGGCGGCTACAACCGCAAATACGAGAATTGGCTCTTCTCTACGGAGAGCAATGCGCCCATTGAAATGTTCAGAATTGCGTTTGGGCTCCTGATGCTGGCGGAGGCGTGGGGTGCAATTGCCACCGGCTGGGTGAGGAGGACCTTCGTCGATGTCAATTATACCTTTCCCTTTTTCGGCTTTGAATGGACCCAGTTTCTCATTGGGACACCAATGTACGGGGTGTTTTTCCTCATGGGAGTTTTTTCCATCGGGGTGATGCTGGGATACAAGTACAGGTACTCCATACTATTTTTAGCAATCCTCTGGTCCCTGACCTATCTGATGCAAAAGA
>PWJP01000083.1 GCA_003559985.1 Saprospirales bacterium | reverse complement strand
AGTCTCGAAGAGCCGTGCCGGGCGGGAATAATTGCAGTTACAGGCCGATTTTTTTTCCACATAATCTATAATATTATAAATTTTTATAATATTTTTGTCGTTGAATACAAAAACGAACTTAGAATGGCGAAGGTAAAACGATTCCTCAACATAATACTCCTAGTACTGCCTTTATCTTTAATCGGACAAGAAGTGCAGGAAGTGATGCCTCATGGTTCGGATGGTTGGGCAGTAACCCACGAAACTAGCGCGGGGCAAACCCTCTTTGCTGTAGCTCGCATGCACAATGCCAAAATTTCAGACATCCGTTCAGCTAACACAGCCGATGAGCTTCAAACACTTTCCGTGGGTCAAAAAATAATAATTCCGCTTGACAGAGGCAAAATCAGCGCAAAAAAGCCCTCCGGGAAACACTGGGTGTTAAGTACTACAATCCGTCCCGGTGACACATTCTTCTCCATCGCGCGCCGAAGTGGTTTGCCTGTGGATAAATTACAGATTATCAACGGCTTAGGCCAGGGGGACTTGAAACCGGGCATTGATTTAAAACTCGGTTATTACCTGCTCAGTGGAAAGGCTGAAGCCTCCTCCCGGGCTACTAGCATCACTGAGCAACAAGCCAACCCTGACCCCGAAATTGAGCAGGATTTTATCACGGACATTGGCACCCCCGACGAGAGGATGGAAGCCCCCCGGCATAGCACTGACAATACAACATTGAATTCCCGGGAAAACCGTGGAGTGGCAGTTTGGAACCAGGAGTGGAAATCCACAGCCGGGTTTTATGTGCTCCACCGGTCCGCTCCGATCAATTCCATTATCGAAATTGAGAACCCCATGTTTGGTCGCAGGGCATTTGGAAAAGTATCCGGAAGAATTCCTTGTTCACTCTACACGGACGACGTTATATTAATTGTCTCGGATGGTCTTGCAAATCATCTCGGGGTAATTGATCCGAGGTTTTTCGTAAAAGTGCGATATTTGCAGCCCGAAGAAGAGGAGTAAGGTCGCATTACCCTTCCCGGATATGGTGCCCACGGCAATTTAGTGGGGATGCTTCACCGGGAATCTCCACAATTAATTGAGCTTCGAATTCAAATGAAGCCGATAGGTTTACCTTCAGTATGTGTTAAACTAATTGAGGACCGGGAAACATTAATGCGATTTCAACGTATTTATTTGGACAAAAAATCAGCTAAACCTAAATCACAGATGAATTACAAAAAAAACATATTGGGCACGATTGGTAACACCCCCCTGGTCAAACTAAACAAGGTAATTGGAGATATCGATGCGTTGGTGCTTGCAAAGATAGAGAGCTTCAATCCAGGCCACTCCATTAAGGACAGAATGGCCCTTAAAATGCTGGAGGACGCTGAAAAAGAGGGAAAAATAAAGCCAGGTGGAACCATTGTGGAATGCACTTCCGGGAATACTGGCATGGGACTCGCGATTGCAGCTGCAGTAAAGGGATACCGCTGTGTCTTTACCACCTCAGACAAACAATCACAAGAAAAAATCGACATCCTCAGAGCACTTGGTGCAGAGGTCGTGGTTTGTCCAACTGATGTAGAAGCCGACGATCCGAAATCTTACTACAGCGTGGCCCGCGATATCAGCGAAAAAACGCCCAACTCCTATTGGTTTAACCAATACGACAACCTGTCCAATGCTCAGGCACACTACGAAACCACAGGACCCGAATTGTGGGAGCAAACCAATGGCAAAATCACTCACCTGGTTGTGGGTGTCGGTACCGGTGGAACCATTTCCGGAACCGGCAGATTTCTCAAAGAAAAAAATCCCAATATCAAGGTTTGGGGAATTGACACTTATGGTTCTGCACTGAAAGCCTACCACGAAACCGGGAAATTGGTAACCGAGGAAATTTATCCCTACATCACTGAGGGAATAGGTGAAGATTTGATTCCGAAGAACGTGGACTTTGACGTAATAGACTACTTTGAAAAAGTCACTGATAAAGATGGGGCAGTGATGACCAGAAGACTGTCTGCTGAGGAGGGCATTTTTGCAGGCTATTCCTGTGGCTCTGCGGTTGCCGGACTGATTCAACTCAAAAAACAGCTGAAAAAAGACGATGTGGTGGTTGTTATTATGCACGATCACGGTACGAGATACGTCAAAAAAGTGTTTAATGACGAGTGGATGAAAGAACACGGCTTTCTCGATTCCAGTAAGCAAAAAGAAACAGTGGCAGAAAAGCGATGAGCAGCTGAATTGTGGATTAACGCCAAAGTGTAATTGGCAGTCCATAGATCAAACACGCTTATCCTCAATCCAGGAATCAAATTACGAGTATGAATAAAAAAGTCAGGTCCGGGAAATTGGGTGCCTTTTGGAAAAGATGGATTTTCCGAAAAAATATGGCCCCATACCTATTGGGATTATTTTTTGTCGTATCCCCTTCCTTCCATTCTGAAAAATTGAGGGCACAGGACTTGTTGTTCACTCAAAAATATGCCAATCCAACCAACTTCAACCCATCGATGGCTGGTGTTTACGATGCACTCTACCGCATTACAGTACAGCACAGGACACAGTGGAACTCCGTATTGGATCAACCCTATAAATCCTACGGACTTTCAGGAGATGCTCGGCTGGAAATAGGAAGAGACCGCAACCAGATGGATGCTTTTTCCATTGGCTTGATTTTCCTGAGTGACAAAGTTGACCGCTTTGATTTCAGTATGACGCAAATTTCCCTGGCAGGTGCCTTCCACAAAAACCTGGGCGGGGAACACACCAACTATCTGTCAGCCGGAATGTCGCTGGGGATGCGACAACAAAACATCAATTACGAAAATCTCCGGTTTCAGGATATGTTTGACGGCACCAGTGATTTTCCCTTTAACACCAGCGAAATACTACCCGACAATAACTTCTCCTATCCCGACTTAAATCTGGGAATCACATTCAGTCACAGGCAGAGAAATGGGATTCGGTTTAATGCCGGAGCCAGCATCCTCCATGTACTCAGACCTGACCTCTCTTTTTACCAGGATGAAGACAATCCAGCATTTACCGGAGAAGACGAATACCTGATCAACAGAAATTTTATAGGCCACCTCAGTGTGGAAACCGAAGTATTTCCGCGGTTATGGCTTTCCCCCCGGGCAGTCGCTTCATTTCACGGGCCACATCACAGTTTCTTTTTTGGCACAGGTTCCAGATTGCTTATCAGCGATTCCCGCGCATCCTTTCTTCACTTCGGGCTGTTTGGCAGGGTGACCAACAGATTGGATGAATACAAGTTCCGCGACCTCGCACTGCTGATGGGTTTTGAAATCGAGGGAATACGTCTGGGGTTGAGTTACGACCTGTCCCTGGATGACCTCAGCCACTACAGCCAGCGACAGGGCATCTTTGAGCTATCCATTACCATCATGGGTGAATACACTAACGAGAATGACCTCTGCCCTCAATTTTAAGAGTTTTTGAAGCCAATATTATTTTTAAATCTCATATATTTACGTTTACTTTGCGGGGAGAAGTCCGTGGTTTTCAAAAAGATCGGACCCGGACTGCAAAACTCCGGGGGAGCTTTTTTGTTAGGTCTCTTGAATAAGGCTAAACAAGAGACGACATAATGTCAGAATAAGTATTAAAAATCCGCTTACGGGGAGGAAGTCAACCGAAAAGAATGTCAGATTAGCAGTTTTGGTCGTTTGGTACGATTTTCTCACTTCTACAGTTATTAAATAAGGATAACCATTAATTACCGATATATTTTTCTATGAATCGCAAATTTTCAACCAAGGTCAAAAAAATCATCAGCCAGAGTCGTGAGGAAGCACTCAGGCTGGGAGCTGACTACATTGGTACAGAACACCTTTTGCTCGGATTGATTCGCGACAGGGAGAATCTCGCCAAAACCGTCCTGGAATCTATGAATGTGGATTTTGACGAATTAAAATCCCGCGTTGAAGAACTCGCCATAGCGCGAAAAGAGCAGAGCACCAGAGTAAATGTGGGCAACCTGCCCCTCAATAAGCAAGCAGAACGCGTCCTGAAAGTAACTTTTTTGGAGGCCAAACAATTTGGCCACGAAGAGATCAGCCCTGAACACCTGCTGCTTTCCGTTCTAAAACATAGAGACAACCCCGCTTCCAAAGCCCTGGAAGATTTTGAGATAGACTACGAGGGTTTCCGTTCAGAACTGGAATATGTGAGTCAGGAACAGGACTTTCTCAGTTCAGGCCTCAGTTCGCACACGCCCTCCGACCAGGATGTCCCTATGGAAGAAGAAGGAAGTGGACCCGGGAGATACGGAAGAAAAGCGACCACCAAGTCTCGAACGCCCGTTTTGGATAATTTTGGAAGAGATATTACCCGGTTGGCCGAAGAAGGCAAGCTGGATCCTATCACCGGAAGGGAGCGGGAAATTGAACGCGTTTCCCAAATTCTATCGAGAAGGAAGAAAAACAACCCAATTCTCATCGGAGAACCGGGTGTTGGTAAAACCGCTATTGCAGAGGGGCTGGCCATAGCGATTCAACAAAAGAAAGTATCCCGCACACTGTTTAACAAGCGACTTGTGATGCTGGACCTAGCAGCACTCGTAGCTGGTACCAAGTACAGAGGTCAGTTTGAGGAGCGTATGAAATCCATCATGGGTGAACTCGAAAAATCGAGGGATGTCATTCTCTTTATCGACGAGATTCATACCATTGTGGGTGCTGGTGGTGCAACGGGATCACTCGATGCCTCCAATATTTTCAAACCGGCCCTCGCACGCGGTGAACTTCAGTGCATTGGAGCTTCCACCCTGGATGAATACCGCCAGTATATCGAAAAAGACGGTGCTTTGGACAGGCGGTTTCAAAAAGTAATGGTCGAGCCTCCCTCTACAGACGAGGCACTCGAAATTCTGCAGAACCTCAAGAAAAAATACGAGGAGTTTCACAATGTGAATTACTCGGATGAAGCCCTATCTGCCTGTGTCAAACTCAGTGAGCGCTACATTACAGATCGCTTCCTTCCAGACAAGGCCATAGACATCATGGATGAAGTGGGTGCCAGAGTACACCTTAAAAATATTCACGTTCCCAAGCACATTGAGGAGTTGGAAGAAAAAATCGAGGCGGTACGAGACATGAAAAACAAGGCTGTTAAAGGCCAGCAATATGAGAAAGCCGCCGACCTGAGAGATAAGGAAACCAAATTACTCAGGCAGCTAGATATCGCCAGGGATGAGTGGGAAGAAGAAGCAAAGTCCAAGCGCTACCCTGTCGATGAAGACAGTATTGCCGAAATAGTAGCTATGATGACCGGCATACCAGTAAAAAGGGTGGCTCAAAGCGAGAGCAAGAAACTGGTCAACATGGACCAGGACCTCAAAAAGGCCATCATTGGCCAGGACGATGCTATCAAAAAAGTGGTCAAAGCCATTCAGCGAAACCGCGTCGGCTTAAAAGACCCTAAAAAGCCCATCGGAACTTTTATCTTCCTCGGACCAACCGGCGTCGGTAAGACAGAGCTTGCAAAAGCACTTGCCAGGTATATTTTTGACTCAGAGGACAGCCTCGTTCGCATAGACATGAGCGAGTATATGGAAAAATTCTCCCTGAGCCGACTGATCGGTGCACCTCCCGGTTATGTGGGATATGAAGAAGGTGGACAACTCACCGAAAAAGTGCGCAGAAGGCCTTATTCTGTAATTCTCCTCGACGAGATCGAAAAAGCACATCCCGATGTGTACAACATCCTTCTTCAGGTACTCGACGATGGACAGTTGACAGACGGACTGGGTCGGAAAGTGGACTTCAAAAACACCCTGATCATTATGACCTCCAATATAGGAGTGAAGCAATTGAAAGATTTTGGGCAGGGAGTTGGATTTGCCACCAAGTCAAGACAGGAGTCGGCAGAGGATTTCAGCAAGTCTGTAATAAAAAATGCCCTGAAGAAAACCTTCTCACCGGAGTTCCTCAACAGAATTGACGATGTGGTAATTTTCAACAGTTTGGAGCAAAAAGAAATATTCCAGATCATCAATATTACCCTGAAGGATGTATTCGAGAGACTGAAAAACCTCGGTTATTCTCTGACTTTGACCGAAGAGGCCAAGGAATTCATCGCGAAAAAAGGATTCGATCCCCAGTACGGAGCAAGACCTCTTCACAGGGCGATACAAAAATACATAGAAGATCCTCTGGCAGAGTTTATACTCAACAACAACCCGAAGGAGGGTTCCAATTTTGAGGTCGTACTCAACGAGGATAAAGACAACACTGCAATTCATCAGATAGAAAATGCAGATACCAAAACCTGATCCTATCAGGAATTTTCGGGCAGTCAGAAATTTTTAGTACCTTTGTTAATAAATCAGTAAAATTTGGCGCGTAGAAGACAAAGACCCAAGAGGGTCAAAAGACAGGAAGATCCAATTAATGAAAACATCAAAGCTCCCAAAATCAGATTGGT
>PWJP01000097.1 GCA_003559985.1 Saprospirales bacterium | reverse complement strand
GCCATGGAATTCGGTTCGGAGGTGCAGTACTACATCAGGGCTGTATCCATGTCGGGCAAACAACAAAAAAGGCCCATTGTGGCACCTGAGGGTTATTTCGGCTACGAGGTCATCGAGCCGGAGTCCGCTCCCACAGCCAAATTCAGCAGCAATATTGACGAACCCTGTCCGGGATCTTCCATCCGGTTTTTGGACCGCTCGGAAGGCGGAGTTATTGAAAGGCAGTGGTTTTTTGACGGGGGAATACCAGAGACATCAGACCTGCCCAATCCCATAGTCCGCTACGACCAGCCGGGAAATTATGACGTCTTGCTGGTGGTCGAAAATCAGCTTGGCCGCGACAGCATCTGGATGGAAAACTTCGTCCACATCTCCGAAGGTGGGGACATTCCGTACCCGGAGGATTTTGCCGAAGGTCTGGATCAGGACATTTGGACCAATCGCGTGAGCAATGAAAACAGGGACTTTGAGTGGACCGTTTTTGATGGGTCCAATTGCGGAAACGACAGGGCGATACGAGTAGATAATTTCAATAACGACAACCGCGGGATCAACACCACACTGACTGCAGACTTCGATTTGACAGAAATGGAAGAACCGAGGCTGTATTTCAGTTACGCCTACGCCCCATTTAGTGAAGATTTCGGAGACGCACTCGAAGTGATGGCTGAGACATGTGACGGAGAGACCAATGTCCTCTTCAATGCCAGCGGTCTGGAACTCGCCACTTCGCCCCCTACCGGGGAAAATCCTTATACGCCGGCAGACTGCTCGGAGTGGACCAATATCGAGGCCGATTTATCAGAAATGTCCGGTGAAAACATAAGATTGACCTTTACGAACCGGGGTGGTTGGGGCAATTTCCTCTACCTGGACCGAATTTTTATAAAAGATGCAGCAGTTGAAAATCAAGCTCCTTTGGTAGAGTTTTCCAATCCGGCCGGCGACACCATTTTTGAATCCGATTTTCCGGTAAATCTTCCCATAGAAATCAAGGCTGAAGACCTGGATGGATTTGTCAACAGCATGGATCTCACCATAAACGGCATATCGGTGGCCAATTTTGACAGAGTTCCCTACGAATTTGATCTGGAAATCGAGGAGGCCGGCACTTTTGTCCTGCGCGCTGTGGCCACGGACAATGACGGAGCTGAAAGTGAAAGAGAAGAAATCACTGTCACAGCGGACGAAATCACCTCCACCGTGACCTTATCGCGAGAGGAATTTGACATAATGGTTTTCCCCAACCCGGCCGGAGAGACTTTTTACATCGAACTTGATGGACCTGAAATTTGCGATCAGATGTCCTGGAGCCTGCTCGATATCTCCGGAAGGACCATTTTTGAGCATCAAAATCTGGATCGCAATCGACAAAAAGTGGACATTAACCACCTCAGTCCCGGGCTGTACAAGTTGTCATTTAATATTTGCGGGGACAATTTTCAGGAAACCATTATAATTAGCAGGTAAGACCGGACAGAAAAATTTCATCTAAACCATTGTATGTCCATATACAAAAAAGACGACCAGGGAATTCAGGTTTTTGTCACAGGGGGAACTTTTGACAAAGACTACAACTACATTACGGGTGAGCTCTATTTCAGCGACACCCATTTGCCGGGTATGTTCAGGCGGGGTCGCAGTACTTTGCTGACCAATGTCAAAACCCTAATGATGATCGACAGCCTGGAGATGACCGATGTGGACCGGGAGATCATATTGCTCAATTGCAAGCGCGCGCAGGCGGACCACATCCTCATCACCCACGGCACCGACAAAATGGTACAAACTGCCAAATTCCTGGCCAATGCGGAAATTGAGGGCAAAACCATCGTGCTGACCGGCGCCATGATCCCCTATGCTTTTGGCAATTCTTCAGACGGATTTTTCAACCTCGGCAGCTCCATTGCCTTTGCACAATGCAAACCACCGGGCGTCTATATTTCAATGAACGGACGCTGTTTTGACTGGAACAATGTAAGGAAAAATAAAAAGACCGGATTTTTTGAGGAGTTGGATTCAGAAACCGACCATATATGATGCATCGAGTTTTGGGGCTCAGATTAAACGGGGCTGATATTTTCACCAGCACACAACCGGGACAAGGATGATTTTTAAAAAGCCAGTCACAGACTGCACTGCTTAGGCGAATCTCCACTATGAAAATTGAGATAAACGGCCATAAGCGGTTTTACTATTAGAAAAAAATCATATATTTACCACGTCTTTGGACCAAAATTTGTATTGAACAACCTCAATATTAAAAGATATGGAAAAGCTAATGTTCTTGTTCGTCGCCTTTGCGCTGTGTCTGAGTACCGGAGAAATAAAAGCTCAGGATACTGATGACCAAAATAAAGAGGAGAAAATAGAGGATTCTCGCCTCGAGCGTGATATGGTACCCGGAATAATTGCGCGAAAATTGTGGGTGGACTACCAGGGTCCCATTGACAGCGAGCCCTTTGACTTTCAAAAGTGGAACGGCGGATTTGAACTTGGCATCCGGTATCCTGTAAATCACTGGCTTGATCTGGCCGTGCCGGTAAGAGGTGCCTCAGTGACCCTACCGGAATCCCAAAACAATGTCAATGTTTTTTCCCTCGATGTACAGGGGCATTTTTCACCTCTGAATCTCGATGGACATCTTCACCCCTATTTGGTCACAGGAATGGGATTCGTTCTGATGGATGGCGATGACTTTCACCTGGCCGTACCCGCCGGTCTTGGAACCAATATCCGCGTCAACAACCGTGTGGACATCAACCTCGAACTCAGCTACCGCTTTGGACTACAGAGCAACAGGGACAACTACCAACTCGGCATTGGTTTTATTTACAACCTCACGGATAGAGAACCCGAAAAACCCAAACCCCTGCCTGAGGTAAAAGAAGATGAAACCGTAAAATTACCCGACTCCGATGGGGATGGCATTCCCGATATTTACGACATGGATCCCGAGCATGAGGGCAAAGCAGAATTTTTGGGTGCGCGCGACCGGGATGGCGACGGTGTACCTGATCACCTTGACCGATGCCCCGATGAAGCCGGACCGGCCGACAACCACGGATGCCCAGAAGAAGAGGAAAAGCCCGAACCGGTTGAAATAGAAAAGGAAGAAGAAGTGGAAGTCGTCACTCCTGCTGAAGAAGAAGTGGAAGTGGAAGAAGTTGATTCTGATATCCCGGAAGAAGTGCAGGAAATACTGGAAATTGCCATGCGCGATGTGCGATTTGACCTGGGACGGGCCACACTCAGACCCGAGTCCTTCGACATTCTCAATCAGGTCGCCAACATCATGTCGGAGTATCCCGAGTACAATCTCAGGATTTCGGGCCATACGGACAACATTGGCTCGGCCTCCAACAACCAGCGTCTCAGCGAGCAAAGGGCGAGGTCCTGTTACGAATACCTGGCTTCGCGCGGTGTTTCCACAGCCAGAATGTCTTTTGTCGGCTACGGTGAATCAAGGCCGATCGACACCAACGAATCTCCACAGGGAAGGTCCAACAACAGAAGGGTGGAATTCAACCTGTACCTGGATTGATGGCAAAAGGGAATGAAGCTGTTTTTTAACCGGGTGAAATAAACCACAAGGCTCGCCATGCGGATAAATTCAGATGAGCTACTCAGTGATCTGGTGGCGGACACCAGGCAAATGATAAAGACGGCCGAAAGGGATTTCGGAACCCTGTCCGAGGAGGATTTGCTGATGAAACCGTCCCCCGGCAAATGGAGCATTGCAGAGTGCCTCGAGCACCTCAACCTATTTGCCGATTACTACCACCCCGCCATCACAAAGGCCATGGAACAAGCCGGTCCCGGTCGCACTTCTGAAGAGTTCAAAAGCGGCGTGGTGGGCAATTTTTTTGCGAAGTCCATGCTGCCAAAAAAACGGGGCATGAAACTCGGTTCTCCCGGTGATAAAAACCCGACAAAAACGGGCGTGCCCGACAATGTCCTGAAGCGCTTTTTAAATCACCAAAAAGAAATGCTCACTATCCTGGGAAAAGCCCGGAAGCACGATTTGAACAAAATAAAGGTGGCCCTTTCTGTTTCCACACTAATAAAATTCAAACTCGGAGACGTCCTGCGCATTGTGATATACCACAACCAGCGACATGTCTTACAGGCGGTAAGGGTACTGGACACACTTAATTCAGAAGACTGATTCCGACCCTGAACATTCCAAAATAACTATTAATGTGGCCGAAAGTTTGAAAACCAGCCGCAATAAACGGATTTTTGCCTGAGCAAGTGGCCGGCCGGGCCAAATTGAGTATCGGTTGAAAAAACACTCAAATTATACAAGATGAAGCGAATACTGGTGACGGGTGGATGTGGATTTATAGGCAGTCACACGATTGTCGATCTGGTAGAAAACGGATTTGAGGTGATCAGCGCGGATAATTTTATCAATTCGCACGAGGAGGTACTGCCCGCATTGAAAAAACTAACGGGCCGCGAGATACCCAATCTCAATATCGATCTGACCGACAGAAAACTGACACTGGATACCATCGAGGCCAATGGACCCTACGATGCAATCATTCACTTCGCGGCCTTCAAAAGTGTGGGGGAATCCATCGCAAAGCCCTTTAAGTACTATCAAAACAACATCCGCTCCCTTATAAATGTGGCTGAAGCAGCTTTTAAATGCGGGGTGATGAATTTTATTTTTTCTTCCTCCTGCACGGTTTACGGAGATGCGGAATCCATGCCGGTTTCGGAGGAATCTCCCATCCTTCCTGCCATATCTCCCTACGGCCTCACCAAGCAGAGCGGAGAGAACACTTTAAAGGACCTGGCCCGAAATGAACCCAACTTTCGAGCCACCTTGCTTAGGTATTTCAATCCGGCAGGGGCCCATGAAAGCGCCATTATCGGGGAGGCGTCGAGAAACCCATCCACCAATCTGGTTCCCATTATCTGTGAAGTGGCGGCCGGAAAACGAGAAAAACTGGTGGTTTACGGTGGTGATTATCCCACCAGAGACGGGAGTTGCATACGCGATTTTATACACGTTTGCGATCTGGCCCGCGCCCACACATCAGCCTTGAAATTCACCCTTGAAAAACGCTCTGATAAAAAAGTGGAACCCTTTAACCTGGGCATTGGTAACGGCATCACCGTGGTCGAAGCCATCCGCGCATTTGAAAAAGTGACTGGGGAAAGTGTTAATTTTGAAATAGGGGAAAGAAGGAAAGGAGATGTGCCCGCTATTTTCTCACGCTTTGACAAAGCCCGGAAAATACTGAACTGGGAACCCCAATACGGGGTCGAAGACATCATGCGGTCTGCCTGGAAATGGGAGCAAAGGCGGTTTGGTTAAGCGGTTTATCCCATGGGCATTTTTTACTCACCGCACCCGCCCGATCCGCCAATTTATTGAAAAGCGGGAGCAGATGCGGTGAGCAAGAATTAAGTCTATTGCACCATCACAGGTCAAATTTGATTCCCTGAGCGAGGGGAACTTCTTCACCCCAGTTAATGGTGTTGGTTTGTCTTCTCATGTAGGCTTTCCAGGCGTCCGATCCACTCTCGCGGCCCCCACCGGTTTCCTTTTCGCCTCCGAAAGCTCCGCCAATCTCGGCACCACTCGTACCTATGTTTACATTGGCAATTCCGCAATCCGATCCCTCGTGGGACAGAAACCGCTCTGCTTCCCTCATACTATCCGTCATAATCGCAGACGAAAGTCCCTGAGGCACATTGTTGTGAATGGAGAGAGCCTCCGTCAGGTCGCTGTACTTCATTATGTAAAGAATGGGTGCAAAAGTCTCGGTTTTTACGATATCCATGTCGGGGGTTACTTCGGCTATGCAGGGTTTTACATAGCAGCCGCTCTCATATCCCTCGCCCTCGAGCACGCCGCCTTCTACAAGCACTTTACCACCTTGATTTTCAATAGCTTTCAGGGCGTCGAGGTAGTTATTTACTGAGTCCTTGTCGATTACCGGCCCCACGTGATTGGTCTCATCGAGGGGGTTTCCGATTTTGAGTTGTCCGTAGGCGCTGACCAGTTTTTCTTTCATTTCGTCGTAAACAGAATCGTGGATGATCAATCTCCGTGTGGATGTACAGCGCTGACCGGCAGTTCCGACAGCCCCGAAAAGCGCTCCGGTCAGGACGACCTCCATATCTGCAGACGGGGTGACGATAATGGCGTTGTTGCCGCCCAGTTCAAGAATGGTTTTTCCGAGTCTCGAGGCCACTTCAGCGCCCACGATTTTACCCATTCTCGTACTTCCTGTAGCTGAAACCAGGGGCACTCTATTGTCTTTGGTCATGTACTCACCAATGCGGTAGTCGCCATTAATCAGGTTTACAACCCCTTCTTCAATGCCATTCTCTTTCAGCACTTTTTGCATGAGATTTTGACAGGCCACACTACAGAGAAGAGATTTCTCAGAGGGTTTCCAGACACAAACATTCCCGCAGACCATGGCGATCATGGAATTCCACGACCAGACTGCAACCGGAAAATTAAATGCAGAAATGATGCCCACAATTCCCAGCGGATGCCACTG
>PWJP01000191.1 GCA_003559985.1 Saprospirales bacterium | reverse complement strand
TGAATATTTTTGATTGAAGTTTTTCCGGTAGTCTTTCTAAATACTCGAGCCTCGTTAATAAATACATCCATTTGTCAACATTGGTTTCCAACTCATCGAGATTTTTGTTGAACTTGGGTATTTCCACGTAAACAAAGTTGAGCTTGTCGTTGAAAACCTTGCCGGAATTGGTCTCTATCAACTTTACTTTGTGGAGATAATCCTCTTTACTGATATTCTCATCACTAAGGCGAAAATCGAGAAGAGAGATGCAATAAACGGGATAGAGGTTGAAATCCCACTCTCCTTTGACGGCCTGCTCCTGAACGGCAAAGGTGCTGTAGTAAAGTGAACGCTCCTTGAAGAAGGTCTGGTAGAATTTCTGCATTTCGATAATGAATCGCTTGCCACTTGCTGTCTTGCAAAAGATGTCAAAGATCACATTTCGATCGTATTCAGCGGGGCCGAGGTGCTCATTTTTCGAATATTCCAGGTCAACAATCTGTCCTACGTCATTCTCCAAAATATCATTCAGGAACTGAAGGAGAATATCCTTGTTGGCCTCCTCTCCGAATAGCTTTTTAAAGCCGAAATCGGTGAAGGGGTTGATGTTGACCGGACGGGGTTGGATTCTTTCGGGCTGTTTTTTCATAGCACTAATGTAATAGAAAAGATTTTCTTTGGGTGTGCGCAGGGATGCGATGTACCCGTCCGGCACCTCTTAAATTATTGCGAATTTAGTAAAAATTAGAATCTTTAAGGAAGTCGCGGATGTAGGTTTGGATGGCGGCTTCGAGGGGGGTGAAGGGGCTTTGGAAGCCGCCGTTTCGGAGTTTGGTTATTTCGGCGCGGGTGTGGTACTGGTAGTTGTCCCGTATGTCTTTTAGGGTGTCGATAAAGTCTATGACAGGTTCTTTTTTCATGGAGGCGAATACAGCATGGGTGAGGTCGAGAAAGGTTCTGGCTTCGCCGGTTCCCAAGTTGTAAATTCCGCTTTCGGGCCTGTGGACATAGAGGTATTCCATGACTTTCATGAGGTCCATTACCCAGATAAAATCTCTTTTTTGGTGACCGTCTTCGAAATCGGGTCGGTGTGATCTGAACAGGCGGACGGAGCCTTTTTCCAGGATTTGATTGTAGGAGTGAAAGACCATGGAGGCCATTCGGCCTTTGTGGTATTCATTGGGTCCGAATACGTTGAAAAACTTGAGGCCGTACCAGTTGGGCGGTTGGTCTTTAGCCTCCTCCAGGACCCATCGGTCAAATCGATGCTTGGATTTGGCGTAGGCGTTGAGTGGTTGCAGGCGGGGAATCAGGGCGTGGTCGTCCGAGTAGCCCAGGGAACCGTCTCCATAAGTAGCTGCAGAAGAAGCGTAAATCAGGGGCACCTGCTCCCGGCAACAATACTCCCAAATTCTTTTGGAGTACCGGAAATTGAGTTCGTCAAAGAGTCCGGTGTCATCGCTGGTTGTATCGGTTCTGGCACCGAGGTGGAAAATGAATTCAAGCTCGGGTTTGACCCTTTCCAACCAGTTGAAGAATTCGTCCCTTTGGATTTTTGTGAGACGCTCGGTTCGCGTCCAGTTTTTCTCCTTTTTCTTCGGACTGAAATCATCCACCGCTACGAGGGGCCCGGCTCCTTTTCTGAAGAGATAGCCCGTCAGGCAACTCCCTATAAAACCGGCTCCTCCCGTAATTGCGATCATTTTGCCGACATTTAATCTTCGTAGGATTCCATGGGTGGACAAGTACACATCAGATTGCGGTCACCGTAGGCATTGTCCACGCGCCCCACTTGCACCCAGAATTTGTGCCCGTGACGAAGTTGTTCGAGCGGATAGGCTGCTTTCTCTCGAGAGTAAGGATAATCCCAATTGTCGCCGGTCACTTCCTGAAGTGTGTGGGGTGCATTTCTCAGGACGTTGTTTTCCTGATCGGCTTCCCCTTTTGCTATCTCGTCTATTTCCGCTTTTATACCGAGCATGGCATCCACAAAAAGGTCGAGTTCTTCAAGGCTCTCGCTCTCTGTCGGTTCAATCATAATTGTGCCGTTGACCGGGAAAGATAGGGTGGGTGCATGGAATCCGTAATCTATCAATCTCTTCGCCACGTCCTCAGCATTAATTCCCACCGACTTGTAGGGTCTCAGATCGACTATTACCTCGTGGGCACAATGCCCTTTTTTCCCGACATAGAGAATCTGATACTCCTTTTCCAGACGGGCTCTCAGGTAGTTGGCATTGAGAATGGCGTAAAAAGTGGAGTCCTTCAGGCCTTTTCTTCCGAGTAATCTGATGTACGCATGCGAAATCAGTAAAATGGAGGCGCTTCCGTAGGGCGCTGCCGCCACTGCCGGAATTCCGCGTGGCCCTCCGGTTTCCATCAGCGGATGGTTGGGTAGGAACGGGAGTAATTTGTCGTTGACGCAAATGGGTCCCATGCCGGGTCCACCACCTCCGTGCGGAATGGCAAAGGTCTTGTGCAGGTTTAGGTGACAGACATCGGCCCCGATCTTTCCGGGATTGGAGTAGCCAACCTTTGCGTTCATATTGGCGCCGTCCATATAGACCAGACCGCCGTTTTTGTGCACCACCTCGCAAATGTCGAGAATATCCTCCTCGAAAACACCGTGGGTGGAGGGGTAGGTAATCATGAGTGCGGAGAGGTCCTCCTTGTGCTTTTCAGCTTTTTCCCTCAAATCATCCAGATCGACATTTCCATTGTCGTCGCATTTTACAACGACCACTTTCATCCCGGCCATTACTGCAGAGGCGGGATTGGTACCATGAGCCGAGGATGGTATAAGGGCCACATTGCGGTGGTAATCTCCCCTGTCCTGATGGTAAGCCCTGATGACCATCAATCCGGTAAATTCTCCCTGGGCGCCGGAATTCGGCATAAAGGAACAGCCTGTAAATCCGGTAATCTCGCAGAGGTAGGCGGACAGCTCATCGACGATTTGTTGATAGCCTTTGATTTGATCTTCAGGTGCAAATGGGTGAATCTCTGAAAATCCATCGAATGAAACGGGCAGCAACTGTGTGGCGGCATTTAGTTTCATGGTGCAGGAACCGAGCGGAATCATGGAGTGAACCAGTGAGAGGTCCTTGTTCTCCAGGCTCTTGATGTACCGCATCAATTCGGTTTCGGTGCGGAATTTATTGAAGACGGGATGCTGGAGCCAGTCGTCGGTGCGCAACAAATCCTCCGGTATGACGGTATCCGCGGTTTCCGGAATGAGGCCCGGGGGCACTTCCTTGCCCTTTGCAAAGGCAAAAATGGAGTAAATTTCCTCCAGGTCTTCTACGGTAACGGTTTCATCGAGACTGATCTGTACGCGTCCGTTTTGCACAAAAAAGTTGATTCTGTGCTCTTCGGATGCATGGCGCAGTCGCTCTGCTGTTTCGTCGCCCACCTCGAGGCAAATGGTATCGAAAAACACCTTGTTGCACTGGTTGTAAGCGAGTTTTTTGAGTTCGTCGCTGAGCCAGCATGTTTTAGCGTGTATGGAGGCCGCGATTTTTCTCAACCCCTTAGGTCCGTGATACACGGCGTACATGCCCGCCATTACAGCCAGCAGTGCCTGTGCGGTACAGATATTGGAAGTGGCCTTCTCGAGTTTGATGTGCTGTTCGCGGGTTTGCAGTGCCATGCGGTAGGCGGTATTTCCGTGGCGGTCTTTGCTGACTCCGATTATTCTACCGGGCACCTGTCTCTTGTAGTCTTCTTTGGTGGCAAAAAATGCGGCGTGTGGTCCACCAGCTCCCAGTGGAACACCAAATCGCTGGGTGTTGCCCACCACTGCATCCACTCCCCATTCACCGGGAGGGCTCAAAAGGCAGAGGGCCATGAGATCGGAAGCCACCACTGTCATTATTTTTTTCTCCTTGCAATTCTCCACAAAATCCCTGTAGTCGTGCACTTCGCCGTGGCCATTTGGATACTGGACCAGTGCTCCGAAGTAGGACTCATCCAGTGGGTGCTCCATCCAGTTGCCGGCGTCTATTTCTATGCCCAGTGGGAGTGCGCGGGACCGCAGTACATCCAACGTTTGTGGGAAGGCGTTGATATCGACAAAAAAGCGCTTGCGGTTTTCCTTTTTCAGTTTTCGCTGTGAGATGGAGTAAAACATCCCCATGGCCTCTGCTGCTGCGGTGGCCTCGTCCAAAAGCGATGCATTGGCTACAGGCAGACCGGTGAGTTCGGACACCATGGTTTGGAAGTTGATTAGTGCCTCCAGTCTTCCCTGGCTTATTTCTGCCTGGTATGGTGTGTATGGCGTGTACCAGCCGGGGTTGTGGAAGATATTTCGCAGGATAAACGAGGGGGTGATGGTGTTGTAGTAACCCAGTCCGATGTAGGACCTGAATACCTCATTTTTGGCCGCTATTTTTTTAGCCAGTCGCAGGTACTGGTGCTCGTTGAGGGCTTTGGGTACTTTGAGTTTGCCATCTACTCTGATGTGTTTGGGCAGTACTTCGTCTATGAGTTGGTCTCCGGATTGGACGCCTATGGCTTCAAACATTTTCTGGTGATCCGGTTCCCAAATGCCGATGTGGCGGTTAGCAAATCGCTCGGGGTGCTTGATATTCATCTTATTACGGATTTTTCGGTTAAAAAGTAAAGCTGCTTTCCAACTCATTTGTCAAAACGCTCCTGATTGGAGAGCAGTAATTCCTTCAATGCAACAACGGGCCGGCCGGGGAGATAATATTAAATGGTCAAAACAAAGTCAATTGAGGGCAAAATCCCCAACTCAGATTTTGAATGCCGATCTTATCTCATCCGTTTTATCGAGTTTTTCCCAGGTAAAAAGCTCCACATCCATGGTTTTTGGACTGTTGGTGGAGTTGGGCTGACCGATGAACTCCTTTTTCTTCATCTCATTTTTTCTACCCATGTGTCCATAGGCGGCAGTTTCGGAGTAAATGGGGTTGCGCAATTTGAGTTGCTTCTCGATCTGGTAGGGACTCAAGTCAAACATCTCGCTGATGATGTTGCTGATCTGGTAGTCCTTCATATTCACTTTGGAGGTTCCGTAGGTATTGACGTAAATGCCCACCGGGTCTTTTACTCCAATGGCGTATCCGAGTTGGACGAGCATTTCGTCTGCAACCCCGGCTTTGACCATGTTTTTGGCGATGTATCTGGCGGCATAAGCTGCTGAGCGATCGACCTTGCTCGGGTCTTTTCCCGAAAAGGCTCCCCCGCCATGTGCTCCTTTTCCTCCGTAGGTGTCAACAATTATTTTTCTTCCGGTCAGTCCGGTATCGGCATGTGGGCCTCCTTCCACGAATCTCCCGGTCGGATTTATGTGCAGTTTGACATCTTTGTTGAAAAGTTTTCGGACGCTCTCGGTACAGTTGTCAAAAACGCGGGGCAGGAGGATGGTCTTCATATCGCCCTCGATCTTGCGCAGCATTTTTTCGTCGTCGTTCTCAAAAGCATCGTGTTGGGTAGAGATTACGATGGTGTCAATTCGAGTGGGTTTGTTGTTGTCGTCGTACTCGATGGTGACCTGGGATTTGGAATCGGGTCTCAGGTAGTCGATGACGTCGCGCTCTCTTCGCATCTTTGCCATTTCCTGTAAAATGCGGTGTGAGAGGAAGAGGGGCAGTGGGATGAGGTCTTCGCTTTCATTGGAGGCGTAACCAAACATCATTCCCTGGTCTCCGGCGCCCTGGTCTTCCGGTTTTTCTCTGTCCACACCCCGGTTGATGTCGGGGGATTGTTCGTGGATGGCGGAGAGGATGCCGCATGAATCGCCTACAAATTTGTATTCGCTTTTGGTGTAGCCAATATCATTGATCACGGATCTGATGATTTTCTCCAGGTCCACGTAGGCTTTTGAAGAAACTTCTCCGGCGACTACTACCTGTCCGGTGGTCACCAGTGTTTCGCAGGCGACTTTGGAGTGGGGATCGAAGGCGAGGAAATGGTCGAGTATGGAATCGGATATCTGGTCGGCTACCTTGTCGGGATGCCCTTCTGATACGGATTCTGAGGTGAAAAGATATGCCATAATATTTTCTGTCTGATATGTTTTTAAAAAGCGGCCCAAAAGTAAGAAAGTCCGCGGTACTTACCAATGGTTGAGGGGTTTATTTGTCAATGGACAATGGACAGTTGATAATTGACAATGTTGTTTTGTTCGAGAATTCTAACCTTAAGGGTGGGATGAGGGATTTGTGGTGAATTACGAAATACGAATTGGGGGGATTAAATTAACAGTTGACAGTTGACAAAGGACAATTTATGGTTTTAGCAAGAATTCTAACCTTATGGGTGGAATGTGGGATTTGTGGGTGGTTCGGTGTGTAGGATATTGGTTTCACGCGGAGGGCACAGAGGCAGTATTCAATGGCTCATTGTTTTTCCGTAAATTATTAGAGCTGAAGTGCTGCGAATTCTGCATGGGATTTTACGCGGAGGCCGCTGGAAATTCAATTGACAGTTGACCCCCTCCCCAAAGCTTAGGGGACAAGAAAGTCTAGGGGGCAGGCTAATGGACAATTTTTGGTTCGGGCGAGAATTCTGAGGCTTCGGTAAGAAATAGATGATTTTGGAAATTTCGATGTGGAGGATTTTTGTTTCACCCCCAAAGCTTTGGGGGCGAAGCCGCAAAGGAAGGCGCAAAGGAATCTTTTTTCAGAGAATATCCGCAAAATCAACAATCCCTGCGAATTGATATGCTGCAGAATGAAGGTAGCGGTTGCGTGTACGGTAATTAAATTAGTGTATTGCGTGTTTTGGGGGTGTTTTTGTGTGGGAAATTCTGGGTTTTGGGAAGGGTAGTGATTTTTGGGAGGT
>PWJP01000025.1 GCA_003559985.1 Saprospirales bacterium | reverse complement strand
TACCTTTGCAGTCCGCTTGAAAAAAGCGGGTCTATATCGCGGGGTGGAGCAGTTGGTAGCTCGTCGGGCTCATAACCCGAAGGTCGCAGGTTCAAGTCCTGCCCCCGCTACTACGAAAAAAATGCCGATCGTCCAGCAGACAATTGGCATTTTTTATTTCTACCTGTCTTTTTATTCTTTCAGGCGTCAGGCATTTTTCCCAATGCAGTTCAGGTCCTCAAAAGCCTGTCTTAGCCTTGTTATGAAGGACTCTTCCGCATGCCTCAACCACTTTCTCGGATCGTAAAATTTCTTATTGGGCTTGTCATCTCCGTCTGGATTGCCAATTTGCCCCTGGAGATAATCTTTGTGCTCGCCGTAGTAATTTCGAACACCATCCCAAAATGCCCACTGCAAATCGGTATCAATGTTCATTTTGATGGCACCGTAACCAATGGCCTCCCTGATTTCTTTTCTCGAGGATCCGGAACCGCCGTGGAAGACAAAATTGATAGGGTTCTTCCCTGTCTTAAACTTTTCGGTAACGTGCTCCTGGGAGTTTTTGAGAATCTCCGGGCGCAACTCCACATTGCCGGGCTTATACACACCGTGTACATTACCAAATGCAGCAGCAACCATGAATTTGTCGCTTATCTCATTCAGTTTTTCGTAGGCGTAGGCGACCTCTTCAGGCTGTGTGTAGAGTCTCGAACTGTCGATATCCGTATTGTCAACACCGTCCTCTTCACCACCGGTTACCCCCAGCTCGATTTCCAGCGTCATGCCGATTTTGGACATACGTTTGTGAAATTCTACGCAGGTAGCGATATTTTCTTCAATGGGCTCTTCAGAGAGGTCAAGCATATGACTCGAATATAGCGGGTATCCTTGCTTTTCGTAAAACTTCTCGCCCGCTTCAATCAACCCTTCTACCCAGGGTATCAATTTCCTGGCGCAGTGGTCTGTATGCATAATTACGGTCACCCCGTAAGCTTCTGCGAGGGCGTGAACGTGCATGGCTCCGGAAATTCCACCTAAAATAGCGGCTTCCTGTTTGCTGTTGTCGAGGCCCTTGCCTGCGTAAAAGGAGGCTCCTCCATTGCTGAATTGAATGATAACTGGACTGTTTACATCTCTTGCCGTCTGCATTACCGCATTGATGGAATTGGTCCCCACCACATTGACTGCAGGAATGGCAAAGTCGTTTTCGTTGGCGTAATTTAATAGTTCTGTGACTTCATCTCCGTGAAGTACACCCTTTCTGAATCTCGTTTTGTCAGCCATAATATCGTTAGTTTTTACTTAAAAAAATGGTCCCTTTCCGGGTAATGGTTTGCATTTCGGTAAAGATAAGAAAACTGAGAACCTGAACAAACCTCAGTTCTTAATCAAATGATGCCTTTTTCTGTCAAAAAGCGCTCGGCATCCAAAGCGGCCATACAACCGGTCCCTGCTGCAGTTACCGCTTGCCGGTAAATTTTGTCCTGCGCATCACCACTCGCATAAACCCCTTCTATGTTGGTTTTGGTGGATTTCCCCTCAGTGAGGATGTATCCTGTCTCATCCATTTCCAACCAGTCTTTAAAAATATCAGTATTTGGTTTGTGACCAATCGCCACGAAAAAACCCTTTACATCGATGGTGGTTTTCTCGCCCGTCTGATTATTAACCACCCGAACACCTTCGACCTCGTCTTTTCCCAAAATTTCTTCCGCTTCAGTATGCCAGTGGATTTGGATATTCTTAGTATTTAATACTCGATCCTGCATAATTTTGGAGGCTCGCATCTCATCCCTTCTAACCAAAAGGTGAACTTCGGGACAGAGTTTAGCCAGGTACTGAGCTTCCTCTGCAGCAGTATCACCACCACCCACTACGGCCACTTTCATATCTTTGAAGAAAAAACCATCGCAAACAGCACAGGCGGAAACCCCTTTATTCTGGAGTCGTTTTTCGGATTCAAGTCCCAGCCATTTAGCACTGGCGCCTGTGGAAATAATGATGGAGTGTGCGTGAATTTCCTCTCCTCCTTCCGTCCACGCTTTGTGAACCGGACCGGTGAAATCAACCTTGACCACAGTGTCGTAATTAACTTTCGTACCGAAGCGCTCAGCCTGCTTGCGAAAATCATCCATCATTTCGGGTCCCTTCACACCATCGGGATAACCGGGGTAATTTTCCACATCAGTGGTGATCATCAATTGGCCCCCGGGTTCCAGGCCGGTGTATAAGATAGGTTCCATATTTGCTCTCGCTGCATAAACAGCGGCGGTGTATCCCGCAGGGCCGGAGCCAATAATTAGGGTGTTGTGAATTTTTTTCTCACTCATTGAAGAACTGTTTTATTAAAAAATTATCGATTTAGATTAGTTGTTGATCAATTTGGACGATTAAAACCTGTTCATTGGTCTGTCATAATTATTAGATCGTATAAAAAACCGCAATAATAGTAAAAAGGTATTGGTTTATCACAGTATATTTGGCATGAATCTTTGATTTGACCTATTCTGCACTTTATGGAGCTTCTGGCCGGCATTTATCCCTTCTTCTTTCTACTATCCCTGCTGGGTCTTGTGGGCTGGTTTTATTTTCAGGGTTCCAGCTATACCGGCTTAATGAGCAAATTGTTTTTATCGGGTTTTGTGGTTTACATTCTGGCTTTGGCCCTTGCCCCGGGTTCAACGGGTTTTAAACTGATTATCCTCAGCAGGTACTTTGTGTTGATGGCGGTTGTGGTAACTGTTTTTCAACTGCTCAGCAAGCAAAAGGTTTTGTACTTCGGTGCCCTTGCCGTTTTTCTGTCCATATTTTTCTCGGTGCTTTTCCAAAGATGGGATCAGACATTCAAATGGGTGCCCCCCTCCGCTGAATTGTCAGAGAATTATGAGCTGATTATCAAACTGTCCTCAGCCTACAATGAATCCAAATTGGGTGTACTTAAGCGGCGTTTTGACCTGAATTGCAGAAACATCAATCTACCGGAAAGTGCAGCGGGTTTCTCAAAAAATATCATTGTCTGCGATGTTCCTGAAGACCGCACCACACAACTCGATCAAATCGCCTTTTTGCTGAGGATGAATCCGGGAGTGGAATGGTGGGAGTGGAATAACTTAATCTCCGTCACCCCCGATCCCGCCGAACCACTACCCCACCAGTACAGCGAGGGCATCTTGTCAGACGATCCGCTATTGGGGGAAATGTGGCATTTTTCGGCCCTTGAATACGACCTGTTGCACAATCTTCTAGCAGAAAACGGCCATTTATTACAGCACCAGAGCTTACTGGCCATCCTGGACACAGGAATTGATGCCGGACACGAAGATCTCGCCTCCAGTTACCACTCCCTCAATTCTGAGTACGACATCGACCCCATGGGACATGGCACGCACTGCGCAGGTATTGCAGCGGCAACTTCCAACAACCAGTTGGGAATAGCTTCCCAGAGCCACGACAACAGCCACTACCGGGTCACCTCCATCCGGGTATTGAATGAGCGTGGTTTTGGCAGCAAAAAAGGCATCATCAAGGGTATTTTTGAGGCGGCAGAAAGCGGTGCAGATGTCATCAGTCTCTCACTGGGTGGTCCTTCGAGAGGCGGATCGGACCAGGCTTATGAAAAAGCTGTGAATTTTGCGCGAGATAAAGGAGCCATTGTTGTTGTCGCCGCCGGAAATGCCGGGCAACCTGCCAGAAATTTCAGTCCGGCCAATGTCAGAGGGCTTATTTGTGTCGGAGCCATTGGACCCGACCTTAAGCCGGCCCCATTTTCCAACACTCCCAAAGGCATTGAGCAATTTGTCTATGCTCCGGGAGTTTCCATTTTTTCCACCCTACCCGGAGACAATTACCAGTCATTTAACGGGACGAGTATGGCCACACCCATGGTGGCATCCACCATCGCCCTGATGAAATCTTTTCATCCTGATCTAACCACCGAACAGGCTTTTGAAATAATCAATCGAAATGGTATGCCCATTCCTGGCGATGGCAACCAACACTCCACACTCATGCCCTACAGAACCCTGGCGGACCTTTTGAAGGACTGACTGCGTGGATAGCGTGAGTTATTCCTTATTCCAAATTTTGCTTGACTCTATCTAAAAAATCACCCCAGTCATCGCCGGGTCGGAAAGTCAATTGGGCGCTAGAGTAAATTTCCCTGCGACGGAGATAAAGCCAGTGAAGCTCATCCCGGTTGTGAGTTGCAGCAAGGGGTCGGTCATTTTTACTCCCTTTTTTTTCCAGGCGATCCATGATAATTTCAAAAGGGGTGTCTGCGTAAATGACAATCCCGGTTTTCAGCATTTGCAGCATATTGTCAAAAAAACATGGTAACCCGCCACCAGTTGAGACCACCAAATTTTCATCCGGGAGATTGTAAAACACTTGTTGCTCTTTTTTTCTAAATGCAGCTTCACCCTCCTGCCGAAAGATTTTATCAATTGATCCGTGATTTTTCTCTATAAGAGCATCGGTATCCACCCAATCCCAGCCCAGGTCAGAGGCCATCCTCTTTCCGAGCGTGGACTTGCCCGAAGCCATAAACCCAATCCAGTATATTTTTTTACCTTTGCCTTCCATAACAGCTACTAATTAATAGAGCGGGCGGACAATTTGTTTTCAAAAATTTCCCCTCTGTAAGATTAGTACGGAACGATTGAGCGTTATGACCAATAAAAAGTACCATTTATGAGAATTTTGTTACAAACCCTCGTTATTGCAGCAGTTTTAGGCCTTTTGGTGTCCTGCGAACAAGACTCCGATCGAAAGGTTGAATCAGTTGAATCCAGTCAATTGGATGAACTCATCCGAAACCCCATTTCCTACAAAGGGGTGGACACGGCTGCCGGTCCTGTTATGACTTTTGATCAGGAAATCATTCAATTTGACACGGTGGAATTGGGCAAGATAGTTGAACGGGTATTTGAATTCACCAATACAGGTAAGAGTCCACTTTGGATTTCCAATGCCAGAAGTACTTGCGGTTGTACCGTACCCGATTTCTCCAAGGAGCCCATTGCACCAGGTGAGCGCGGTGAGATCCTCGTGAGATTTAACACAGCTGACAGACCCGAATACCAGGATCGCCCGGTGACTATCTATGCCAATACAATACCGGGGCGGACAGTGGTAAGGTTGCAAGGCTATGTGCTGGACCCCAATCTGGAGAGTTGAGAACAGTCGGCAAAGGCTTTTGTAGCTTTGGGAACCATTGAATATCTTCCACGTGATTTTATTTCCTGCTTTTTATAAAGGCCATTTGCCAAATAGCCTTAAATTTGCGGCAGTTTAGAAAACGTAAAGATTTAATAGATGAACCTGATGATTTTTTTGGAAGGCGGTGCTGGAGCGCTCATAGGAATGTGGCCTATCATTCTGATGTTTGTGGTGATATACTTCTTCATGATTCGTCCCCAGGCGAAAAAGAACAAAGAGCAGAACAACTTTGTCAAAGAGATGGAAAAAGGCGATACGGTCGTACTATCCAGTGGTATAGTCGGGAAAATCACTAAGATGGAGGACCATTTTATCCAGTTGCAGGTGGATAATAAAACTTTTCTCCGGGTTGCAAAGTCCGCCATCTCAAAGGAAATGAGTGATTTACTTCAGGAGGAGAAAAAGGAGGAATAATGGGTTTGGGTACGGCCCGTTATTATTTTTTCCAGCATATCCCGGAAGTAAAAGAAGTAAATGGCGGCTATTTCAGATGCTAAACTCTGGCACTTTTATTTTGGCTCATATTCTCCCACAGGTTAGCCACTTTTTCCAACTGACGCATCATATAGGAACTTTCCCACTCAAAATGAAGCTCCCTCTTCTGCTCTCCGTGTTTAAAACTCACATAATTTGGGCGGGCTCCGTGTATCAATTCCTTCCATTCCGCTTTCATGGAATTATGAGGCATTTGATCTTCGTCGGGGATGCTGAGATCATCTATTTCAGAAAGAGGTATATTCTCTACCACCTCTCCAGAATCATCACAAATTCGAAGGCTTTCCCCGTTCATTTCCAGAAATAAACCGGAATGAGCAGATTTCATCCTACGGACATTGTGGAAGGAGATGATAGAAAAAGTAATACCTATGGCAAAATGTAGTATTGCAATGCTTGAAAAGTCGGAAAATGAAGTTCCAATACCGATTGCAAAAGCTAAATTGAAACCCCAGTTGTAAAAAACCATGGATCGTTTGGCCGGATAGTAAATATCGGGATCGACCAACTTCACCTTAAAGGATGGCAATGATTTTTGGTCCATTTTGTAAAAAATTGGAACGACTCAAAGATAGGGCTTTCCCGGAAATTTTCAAAAATCCCTTTAAATGATTGATTGGTTTTTAAGGACCTTTGAGATTAAATTCCCGGGACTCCATACCTCCATTGATTAAACAAACTATGACCCGATTCAAAACGATAAAAAATTTTACAAATACTTATTCAATTAATATCCTATCTTTACTGCATCAATTCACCTAAAACTTCATCCATGATAAAATTATTTACACAAAATGGTCTGTTGATTGCACTTATACTTGCATTGACAAGTTCCACAGGCATTGCACAAACGACACAAAAAGGACAGTTTCTCGCAGGAGGAAGCATCGGGTTTGCATCCATCTCCAGTGATGACGACCCTTCATCTACCGTCATTCAGTTGGCACCCGGTGTGGGAATAATGGCAACGGACCGGCTCGGATTGGGAGCTGATCTACTGTACGTAAGAGAGTCTTCTGACAACATCACCTATACTGCATATGGTTTTTCGCCTTTTATCAGATATTATATTTACAAAGGCTTATTTCCGCAATTCCAATATACATGGTTAAATATAAAAGAAAAGGGAGGATTTTTTGATGACAGTAGGTCGGTTAGCGGTTATGATATTTCAGTTGGTTACAC
>PWJP01000032.1 GCA_003559985.1 Saprospirales bacterium | reverse complement strand
GGAGAGTAGGGCTGTATGCTGTAACCCTTGTACAGGAATCCATTGTCGTACAGTTTTTTCAGCAAGTGCCAGACGGATTCGATGTAGTCGTTTTCAAAGGTGATGTAGGGATTGTCCAGATCGACCCAGTAGCCCATTTTGCGGGTCAGGTCGTCCCAGAGGTCCTTGTAGCGCATTACCGTCTCCCTGCATTTTTTGTTGTAGTCATCCACGGAGATTTTCTTGCCGATGTCCTCCTTGGTGATACCGAGTTCCTTTTCCACGCTCAGCTCGATGGGCAGACCGTGAGTGTCCCAGCCACCTTTGCGCTCCACCCGTTTTCCCTTCATGGTGTGAAACCTGCAGAACAGATCCTTCACAGTTCGAGCCATTACGTGGTGAATGCCCGGTTTGCCATTGGCTGAAGGCGGACCTTCAAAAAAGACGTAGGGGTTGTTCGGGTCCCTCTGGTCAATACTCTTTTGAAAAATGCCCTTTTCCTCCCAAAACTTCAGGATTTCTGCATCCATGGCAGGTATATCCAATTGGCTGTACTCCTTAAACTTTCCGTCACTCATGCTAGCTGCTTGTGTTTTATATTCGACCTCGCAATGCGGGTTTCGTTTCAAGTTGGGCGCAAAAATACGAATAAGCTGAAAACTGGCAGATTTAGGGGGAATTGGTTTGGAGATTCTCGAAACCGGGATTTTTCCTGGGACTTTTGATTGGGTGGTTTGTTTTTTCAAAGCAATGAGCTTAGGCTGCTTTGCCAGGGGCGATGGCTGTTCGGAAACCTGATATAAAATTAACGGTCCGACAAAAGAACAGTCTGGGGAAAACCCCGTTACCGTTTTTGAGGTTAAAATGAGGCGAAAAAAATATATGATAAATCTATTGATAGAGCGGGAAGAGGCATCGGCTCAGATTCAACTGACCTTTTACCTGCACAATGTTTCTGCTTACTCCTTCTCCTGCACCATGCATCTGGAAGGGGTTGAAGGAGATTTCAGGCTGCGCGAGCGGTTTTTGAAAAGCGGAGAACTGGCAAAAGTATTTGTGGTGCCGGCGCATTTTGTGAAGGACCACCTGAGGGTGAATTATTCCATCACCCGCTTTTCCACCATGGGTTTGGAAGGTTCTTCCAATGGAAAAATTAAAGTCAAAGCCCGCGATTTTTTGCGAAAAAAGGTGTTTATCGATGAATTGAATACCTCCTGCCTGAAGTATCCGCTCTGGGAAGAAAAGAAGGGAAAAGGCAGGGCCGGCAAACTGGACTACAACCCCAAATCTGACACAAGCCGTGATTCCCTTGAATTCGTAAATATTTATGACACCAAAGAGTTGGTGGAATTTGACACCACCATCGATCTCCACATTGAAAAACTGGTGGATGATCCGTCCAAAGTGGATGCCAATACCGCTTTTTTGATACAGATGAAGGCCTTCCAGCAATTTATGGATAAAGCCATTCGACTCGGTGTGGATAAGGTATATGTAATACACGGTTTGGGCAAGGGAAAATTGCGCAACAGAGTCAGGGGCTACGCCGAGGATTTGGATGTGGTGGCTGAGGTAAAAAATGAATGGGACCCGCGCTTTGGGTACGGTGCTTCAGAGATCAGATTTAAATAAGCGGGGCATTGTGTTCCACCCGGACGGTAATTTAGAAGCCGGGTAGAAATGAGGATTTTAGTGGATTTTTTACCTGTGGTTATACGTAAGAGCCACCAATCCGAAAAGTTTTAGATGCGCGTTGTTTGTGGCCATTTTAAGTAGTTGAAATTCAATTATGCAAAAAAACTTACAAGCTGAAATTGAGAATAGCAACAGGGTAGAATCCACCCCTTGCAGCTTGTATTTTTTTCACTTCCGCAAAAACAAATACTGGGCATTCAAGCAGATGCGATTGGCCTTGAAGCCGCTGAAGGAATCTCCTGAATTGGATTTTTTTAAACTAATGGGTTGCGGTTGGGGGAATGGATTCAGTATGGTGCCCGATTTTTCGACCTATGCATTGCTCTGTGTTTGGAAAAAAGGTTTTTCCCCGGAAGACTTTGAAAAGGATAATGACCTGTATCACAGTTACTTTCAGCGCAGTTCCGGGATCAGACGTTTTGATTTGCATCCCGTTGTGGGGAAGGGCAGTTGGGGCGGTGGTGTTCCATTTGAGATGCAGCCCGTATTAAAGGGCGATTACCCCTGGGCCGTTTTGACTCGCGCTTCAATTAAATGGTGGAAAGTTCCGGGCTTTTGGGCTTCAGTGCCGGGCGTAAGTGATTCCGCATCCGGTTTTCCGGGTTCTACATTTTCCATAGGGATAGGCGAGTGGCCATTGATCGAACAGGCTACCTTCAGTGTTTGGAAAAATCCAGATTCCATCAACCAATTCGCTTACCAAAGTCGTCATCATAAGAATGTGATAAAAAAGACACGACAGAGAAATTGGTATTCGGAGGAGTTGTTCGTGCGCTTTCAGGTCTTGAATGATGAATGGTTGTCGAATGCTGATACAACCGGAGGAGATTTTTAAAGGGTTTTTCCTTGACTGAATTTTCGCAGTTGACAGTACAAAGTTCTGAAAGTACAAAGTTTAGAAAGTAGAAAGTTGATAATTTCGGAGAGGTTTTGAATAAATTTCCGTGTAGGGACGCAATGCCTTGCGAATTCCACCTCCCATGAATTTTATCACCCATGTTTATATAAATTATTGAATTCAGTTGAGAAACTATAGTTCCCTGAAATCCATCCTGCCGAAAATACCTTTAAAGGCTATTCACGTATCTTTGCAGGTGATTTTTCACCAGATTTTCACGGTCCTGTAATAACTGGTAATGCAACCCGGCCTTTGGGCGTTAACGTTTGTAAATTTTAAACACAGAAGTCATGAGATCGATATTTGTACTGTTATTGCCAATGACATTATTGTTTGTAGCATGTTCCGGTGAGCAAAATGGAGAGGAAATTTCCGGCGAATTGAACCTTACTGAAGAGGGAACCACCACTGAGGATGCAGCCGCTGCCGATGCTGAGAACATTGAGGAAGTGAGGACCCTCAAAAGGGAATTGGATACGGAGACTTTTCGCGAGGAGATTCAATCAAATGATGCTGTCCTGATTGATGTAAGAACGGACAGAGAGTGGGACAATGGTAGAATATCCGGAAGTGTTCAAATGAACATTCACAGACATGAGTTTGAAGAACAACTCAGTGCTTTTCCGCGAGATCAAAAGCTTTATTTTTACTGCGCTTCAGGAAGGCGGACTCAGGATGCAATGACTATTGCCGAGCGCATGGGTTTTCACAATGTAGCGCATCTGTCCCAGGGGATCAACAGCTGGCAGCGAAAGGGGTTTGAGGTTGAGAGGGATTGATGAATTTCCAGGCCGTTATTTCATACTTTGACAAAAGAGAGGTTTTTTGATTTGTTCTGCCCATATATTAAGGGTTTTGGCTAAACACATAGAGTCTTTAATTTATATTTTTTCCTGCATTCAGATTGAGTTGAACACGAGTAATTTGATCGTGTTTTGAACCCTTTTTGCGGTTCAATAGAGGCAGTGGCATGTTAAAATGTATGGAAAGTTTCTGGGATATGAGGTGAAAATCCCCCAATAGTTATAATTTTGGGCTTAATTCATCAGCCAGACGGCAATCATCAATACGATATTCATGCTGAACTATACCAACGTTAAGAAGTTTTCGGGCTTATTTGTTCTGTTGTTCACCTTTGTGGTGTTTTACCTTACAGCGGAGCGGACTACCAGTTTGTGGGATTGTGGAGAGTTTATTTTGGCCGCCTACAAAGTACAGGTTGTTCACCCTCCCGGAGCACCCCTCTTTATAATTACTGGTCGATTTTTCACTTTGTTGGCCGAGCTTTTCTCTTCCAATCCGGCGGATATCGCTTTTGCTATTAACCTGATGTCGGGTCTTTGCACGGCATTTGCTGCCATGTTTGTATCCTGGGTGACCATTATTTTTGGAAGAATGATTTTGACCGGTCGCGATGCGGAACCCCGTGGAGCAGATCTCATCGCCCTTGCCTTTGCCGGAATTGTTGCGGGACTTGCCACGGCATTTTCTACATCCGTGTGGTTTTCGGCTGTGGAGGGTGAGGTTTACGCCATGTCCACCTTTTTCTCCGGATTGACCCTTTGGTCGTTTATGAAATGGTATGAGCTTCCCGACACCCCGGAATCCGACCGTTGGATATTTGTATCCATTTTTGCCATCGGCCTTTCCATCGGTGTGCACCTTTTGAGCTTGTTGGCATTCCCGATGATGGCACTGCTTTACTACTTTAAAAAATACGACAACCACAATCTGAAAGGGGGGCTGGTGGCACTCGCTGCTGGAACCGCCCTGATTCCATTGGTTCAGAATGTAATAATAACAGGTATTCCCACTCTTTGGATGTACTTTGACCTGTTTACCGTCAATGTGCTGGGACTGCCATTCAATACAGGGATTATACCCACCATATTGGTAGTGGGTGGTATCCTCTTTTACGGTTTCAGATGGGCAGAGAAAAACTCGAGCAAACTGGTGCATTATGTCACCATGGGTGCCACTTTGATGGTTATTTCTTTCAGCTTATTTGGCGTGGTTGTAATTCGCGCACTTGCAGGACCTCCTGTAAACATGAACGAACCATCGGATCCGATTAGCTTGCTCTCCTACCTCAATCGCGAGCAATATGGAGAAAGGCCGTTATTCAGAGGGCCGCATTTTGATGCGACACCTGTTTCTCATGAGTTTACTGACCGCTATGGCAGGTCGGGAGACCAATACGAGATAGTTGAGCAGCGTGTTAATCCCGTTTACGCTTCTGGAGACAAGACGCTTTTTCCGCGTATGGGGCATATGGATGCCAACAGAGTCAGGGAGTACAGACGTTGGATAGACAGGGAAACCGGAACACCCACTATGGGGGATAACATTAAATTTTTCTGGGATTATCAGATAAAATGGATGTATTGGCGGTACTTTATGTGGAATTTCAGTGGGCGGCAAAACGGAGAGCAGGGTCATCATGCCTGGAATCCGCGAAGTGGCCATTGGTACAGCGGTATTACTCCACTGGACGAATTCCGGCTGCACAATGAAAGTGCCATGCCAACAGATATGAAAGAGCACAAGGCGCGGAATAAGTACTACATGCTTCCCTTCTTGTTTGGGTTGCTCGGATTACTGTATCATTATCGGCACCGGAAAAAAGAGTTTTCAGCCTTGATGATACTGTTTTTGACCACGGGTATCGGGATTATAATATATTCCAATCAGCCCCCCATGGAACCCAGGGAGCGAGATTATGTACTGGTGGGTTCCTTCTTTACTTATTGTATGTGGATGGGCATGGGAGTGCTGGGTCTCTACGAGTTCCTGAAGAATAAGATTGGGGCCAATAACGTCGCTATGGCGGGATTGGCTTCGGCCCTCGTGCTCACCGCTCCGTTGTTGATGCTCACCCAGACCTATGCTGAGCACGATCGGAGCTCCATTACGGCTGCAAGGGATTACGCAAGTAATTTCCTGGAGAGTTGCGAACCCAACGCCATTATTTTCACTTACGGTGACAACGATACTTATCCACTGTGGTACGCTCAGGAGGTTGAGAATATAAGACGGGATGTGCGGGTGGTAAACCTCTCGCTAATTGCAGTGGACTGGTATATCAACCAGCAGCGCAGAAAGGTAAATGAGTCCCCCCCCATTAACTTCACCATTTCGGAGGATGCCTACCGGGGTAGTGCGAGGAATCAGGTGTTGTACTATTCCCCTGATGGAAGGGATCGCCAAATGACGCTAACGGATGCGCTGGAGTTCATAGGTGGGGACAATCCATTACAGGCCACCACCAGAACCATGCCGAGTTATCTGCCGTCCAGAAGACTACATATCCCTATTGACACCGAGCGGGCGATTGAAAGCGGATTGGTGGAGCGTAGGGAAGCCAGCCAGGTTGTAAACAGGATAGAAGTGGACCTTACTGACAGAGATTTTCTGATAAAGGATGAACTCGCTGTACTGGATCTCATTGCTTCTAATATTTATGACCGACCTATTTATTTCTCTGTAACAGCGCGTCCGGAGAAACTCCTCGGCCTGGAGGATTACTTGCAGTTAGAGGGTCTTGGACTTCGATTGGTTCCCATTCGGACACAATCGGATCCCAGTTTGGCCATTTACGGCTCAGGGAGAGTGAATACAGATGCGAGCCACGAGCGGTTTACAGAGCGATTCCGATTCGGTAATTTTGACAAAAAGGACTTGTTTGTGGACAGGTCTTATCAACCGTCCGTTCAGGCACACCGAATGACCATGATGCGAACGGGTATTACCCTGCTGGAAGAGGGCCGCGATGAAATGGCTGCAGATATTGGCCGCACTTTCCTAAACGGTTTTCCAAACAAAAACTTCACCTTTGACCCATCTGTCATTCCATTTATACAGATGCTGGTCTCAGGAGGCGACCTGGATGAAGCCAAACGACACACCAGAACGCTGGCCGAAGTCACCAGGGAATACATGTTGTTTTTCGATTCCCTCGATGAGTCCGACCTGAATGTGGGCTGGAGCAGAGAGCGAAACCACTACAGACAGGGTATCAGACAAATGGACGAAGTGCTAGCCGATATCGGTGATGAGGAGTTTGAAGCCGAAATCCTGGCCCTGATTGACGAGTTTAGATAAAAAGTAGGACCAAGGGATTGGAATGCTGAGACTCTAAAAGGTACCGGTGGCTTTTTAGGGTGTGCTGGTTGAGCGATGGATTAAGTTTGAGGTATTATAGTTGAGATTATCGCTATATTGCAATTCTATGCAATGGCTTCAACTCCTTGTCTAATTACTTTAGGTGCTCATAATAACAATCCTGCCAATTTTCCGGTGGTTATGGAAGTTTTATATCTTTACAATCGAAGTTAT
>PWJP01000233.1 GCA_003559985.1 Saprospirales bacterium | reverse complement strand
TGAGGAACAGCAGTCCCGGGGTGGTGCCGGATACCGTCGATATGGAGAATTACAAGGTGATTTCTGCGACCCATCAGTTTTTGCCGCGGCGATTTGACAACTACATACTGTTTGAAAAAGGGGATTGGTACAAACGGACGGCCAGCAACCAGACCAGGCAGCGGTTGTTTGCAATAGGCGCATTTGGCTTTGTGAATGTCAGGCACACCAAAGCCCAACCGCTGGAGGGTGAGGATGAGGAGTACGGGAAATTATCCACCCGCATCAATTTAAGTCCCACGAACCGGAGGAACATCAGAGCCGAGTTGCAGGCCATCTCCAAATCCAACAACTTTATGGGGCCCTTGCTGAGTGGAGAGTACAAGGATCGCAACACCCTGGGAGGAGGCGAACAACTGACCCTCGGACTGAGATTGGGTTACGAAACCCAGGTGACAGGCGGCAGTCAAACCGGGCTGAGCGCACTGGAAGCGGGTATTTTTGGAGAACTTTCAATTCCGCGGATTATCGCCCCCATAAACTGGAAGGACAACATCCAGTACGGAGTACCCAGAACACAGATCAAAGTCAGCTACTCCATACTCGACCGCGTCAGCAACTACCAGTTGCAATCTGCGAATCTTTCTTTTGGCTACAACTGGCACGCGAACCGCTTTGTCTATCACTCCATCAATCCCGTCGCACTGACTTTTACCCGGCTTACGCGGACTTCGGATGATTTTTTGGAGGTATTGGAGCGCAACATCTTTTTGCAGCGGAGTTTTGAGCAACAATTTATTCCCGGGGCGGAGTACACTTTCACCTTCAACCAATTGGTGGATCGACGCAGAGACAGGCCTTACCTCATACAATTCCGCACCGACATAGCCGGAAACCTGGCTGCACTGACCGATGAGCTTTTTAATGAAGACCCAAAAAACAAGATTTTCGGTCGTGAATATGCCCGATACCTAAGATTTGACCTGGATGCCAGAAAGTATATTAGAATGGGAGAAGACCGGAGACTGATCGCCAGAATTTTCGGGGGAATCGGTATCCCATTGGGCAATTCCCTTTCTCTCCCCTACATCAAACAGTATTTCTCGGGAGGACCCAACAGCGTGCGGGCATTTAGGATACGGTCGCTGGGTCCCGGTTCATACGCCCCGGCCACCGATGACCAAAGCGCCTTTTTCGACCAGGCGGGTGACATTCGCATCGAGGCCAATCTCGAATACCGCTTCCCCATTTTCAGCTATCTCAAAGGAGCTGTTTTTGCAGATGCCGGCAATGTCTGGCTGTACAACGAAAACGAGAGCCTCCCGGGAGGGAAATTTTCCAGCTCCTGGACAGACGAACTCGCCCTGGGTGTGGGTTTTGGAATGCGACTGGACATAGATTTCTTTGTTGTGAGGCTCGACCTGGCCACACCCCTTCGAAAACCCTGGCTTGAGGATGGAGACCGCTGGACCAGCTCCTGGAGACCCTTGAAAAAAAGCTGGAGGCAGGACAACCTGATCTGGAACCTCGCCATCGGCTATCCGTTTTGATTCCAAAATCAGTCTCTCACAATCCGCCTAAATTCTACACCGCACAAGCCGAAAACAGGTCGCTGCAGATATAATATTCTGCGTAAAAACCACTACACGACTGGATTTACATCCCCTTTTTATCCCTAATTTCTCTCATTCACGGGACCCGGAAAAAGTTTCTTGTCACCGACAGAGGAATGTATTTTCGCATGAAATATTATTCTGGTGTTTAACTGACTCATTTTGAGACAGCTAAAAATCACCCATTGAAGAAAAAAATATACGAGATTTTTTTCAGCGGCGATATGAGGAGGGCTACAAAACTGTAAAAGGCTGAAAAACAAATCTATTTACATCTTCCTTTTTTCTATTTGCCGGGATTCTGCCCCCAATATATTATCGCTTTTTGCTATGGCATCTTTTTTGTCTTTAATGTGACGACGCACATGAAGTACACGATGAAAAAAGAGGAAGATGATAGAGAAAGAAAATGAGATAACCAAAGACAAGCGATTCTGGGTAGCCATGGTTTTTATCCTGGTTTTCCTGATATATTTGCTGGTGAACTACCCCTGATGGGAGGGGTGATGCCGGTGGTTGCTGTGATACTTTCAGCGTATTTTATTCAGAAAAGATCTGGTTTACTTCACTTGCCACCGGTTATGCCCGAGAGATTGACACCTGATGATTGGTTTTAGTGGAAACTCCTTTTTGCTGCACCCCTGCGGGGTGCAGGTTTCAGGGGGGTGCTCAGCGATGGGCGATGCCCCATCGTTTTGTTGTATGACCCCGTTGGGGTCTGGTGTTGGGATAATAACAACCTGGGGCATCAAAATTACTCACCGATTGATCCTTTTACGCAGGACTCATTACCCCTTGGGCCTCAAATACGCCCTGAAAGGGCAAAACAACATAGCGTAGGGTTACGCCCGGGCCCGGGCGTAACCCTACGCGTAAATCACCCCGACACTTCACCCTGAAGGGGTGAGACAAATACCAGAGAGGATTTCCTTCCGCCGTGCGCATCTTCATATTAACCCTATCCGCCTGCCCGCCATGGCTTTGGGAGCAGGTCATTTCCGAACTTTGTACTGTCAAAAAAACGTCTTATCCGACAAAATAGGACCATGTAGCGGACCCAAGGCATTGCGTCCCTACACGGAAATTTACTCATTCCCTAACTGCCATTTCCAAACTTTCTACTTTCCGAACTTTCTACTTTCTAAACTTCCCATTAACCCGAGGAACAATCGATTACTATTCATTCAGGGTGGGTTCAAGCGGGAACCTCTGGCATATCAGACCTTACGCTCACTGATTTTGAGGCTCATATCCAGTGAACCGGCGCTGTGTGTCAGTGCGCCCACTGAAATGAAATCCACTCCCGTGAGGCCGTATTCTCTGACATTGTAGAGATTGATGCCGCCGGAGGCTTCTGTTTCAAACTTTCCATCGATGATTTTAACCGCTTCTTTGAGCAGTGGCAGTTCAAAATTGTCCATCATGATGCGGTGTACTCCTCCTGTGTCCAAGACTTCATGCAGCTCCACGAGATTTCGCACTTCAATGGTCAGTGCCAGGTCCAGGTCATTTTCTTCCAAATACCGGTGAACGTCGTAAATGGCAGCCTGAATTCCGCCCGAAGCATCAATGTGATTGTCCTTAAGCATAATACGGTCGTAGAGACCGTGGCGATAATTGTGACACCCCCCAATTCTCACCGCCCATTTTTCCAAAAACCTCATAAGCGGGGTGGTCTTTCTCGTATCGAGTAATTTTACCGGAAGGTCCTCCACTTCCACAGCGAATCTGCTGCTTGTGGTTGCAATGCCGGACATGCGCTGGAGCAGATTGAGGGTGAGGCGCTCCCCTTTAAGTAGTGCGCGGGTATTGCAGTCAATTTCAAAGGCTACATCCCCCGACTTAATATCCTCCCCGTCTGCAATGAACTTTTTAAACTTCAACCGGGGGTCCAGTTTACTAAAGACTTTCTCTGCCAGGTCCACGCCGGCCAAAACGCCGATATCCTTAATTAGCAACACGGCCCTGGATCGCTGGTATTCGGAGATACAGGCATTGGAGGTGTGGTCTCCTCCTCCAATATCCTCTTTCAATGCGCGATCAATAAAATCATTCAACAAGTCAAAATCCATATGTTTTTTTTCTAATGCCAGGAGCTTTAGGTTGAAATGGGAGCGGTTTTTAGAATAACACACCGAGTTTTACAACAAGTCCGCGGATTTTCGCAGTGGAATTGTCGCGCTGTCCGTTGTTCCTCATGCCCCTGCCCTTGAGAATATCTCCAAAAGTACCCTGGTATCCGATTCCACCGACCAGGAAGGTATCACCCCCGATATTGTACTCGAGGCCTGCAGTCACACCCCAACGAAACCTAAAAAAGGGCACTTCGTCATTGATATTTTCATCTTTGGTATTCACGGTATTTCCGGGAGATCCGCCTTCTACATTGGCCCTGGATTGGGTATTCAGGAAAAAGCCGAATTCGGGAAAATGTGCGAAGTATCTGATATTGCCCATTTGGTTGGTCCTCATCTTAAAGCCAAAGGGGATTTCCAGGAATTGCAACTTGTAGCGAATATCTACATTATCCGGCAAATCCTTGTCAAAATCCGGGTCTGAAAGATCGGTCCTGGGCAACAAATTTCCACCCGATTCATAAAATAGCTGTCCACCCTGATTGAAAGAAAAGTGGATGGCAGCAGTGATGCTGTAATTCTCAGACAACATATACTCCCCTGTCGTTCCCAGCTTCACCCCGAGGTTGGCGCCATTTCCGTTGATCAAATTGTCGTCAGTACTCATCCAGGAAATCACGGGAGAGACCTCAAAGCCGAAGGTGAAGTCAGAGACCATAGCCTGCGAGTAGGCATTTTGAAAAAGGAATATTAGGCATGTGGTTAAAATAATTCTCATCTTTGTTGCATTAAATTAATCGATCAATAAAAGGGTCAAAATTAATGTAATCCCACCGAACTGCCTGTAGAAAAGTTCACAAAAACGGCGGAGCGGTTAAAAAGTAATAAAACGTCCAATGCACATTTTGAACGTCCAAAGTAAGGATATAACACCAATAAAGGTGCAAAAGGTTTTGAAACTCATGATGGCAGGCCTCCTGGTTTCCCTGTTGTTGGCTTCCTGCCAGCGAGAGTACAAAGACCCCATACCCGATGTTTCGCATATTGAAATTGAAGCAGAGTTCATTCATTATGACAGCCTGCTCAGGGTTCATATGGAAAAAGGAGTGGAGGGATTGGAGGAGCTCAAGGAAAAATATCCGGCCTTCAGCGATATTTATTTTCACCGCATTTTGGAAATATGGGATCCTGAAGAACCACTGGACAGTTTGTACAACAGGATGGATGAGTTCATGTCGAGCGATTTTTACCGGGACATCCAGGACACCATCCATGCCGCCATACCGGATTTCGGCCCCATCAAACGCGAGTACGAACAGGCCCTTCACTACTACCACTATCACTTCCCCCACAAAAACGTGCCGCCGGTGTACCTCTTTATCTCGGAATTCACTTTTGCCAATATCATTTTTCAGGATGAAAAAGGGGGAGATGCGCTGGGAATCGGTATAGATATGTTTTGTCACGGGCACTTTGACTACACAGTGCTTTCCTACTTCAACACCATGTTCTCGGCCTACAATGTGCGCACCCTCAATGCCGATCACATTGTCAAAAAGACTTTTGATGCGAAGTGGGACGGTCTGCTGGGCCCGGAACCCCGTGGCCGAATGATAGATATCATGCTCTATCACGGGAAAAAGCACCATCTCAACAAGCTTGTTTTACCCCATGCCCCCGATACAGTGATTTTTGAATACACCCCCGAACAGATGCAGTGGGTGCGGGACAACGAAGCGCAGATATACAACCACCTGATTGAGAACGACCTGCTTTACACCACCGACCTGGTAAAATACTCGCGACTGGTCAGTCCGAGCCCACACTCTCCGGGCATGCCTCCGGAAGCGCCCGGGCAGGTTGTCAACTGGCTGGGA
The DNA here is from genome assembly GCA_003559985.1 of Saprospirales bacterium. Taxonomy (GTDB): domain Bacteria; phylum Bacteroidota; class Bacteroidia; order Chitinophagales; family Saprospiraceae; genus PWJY01. The sequence continues at coordinate 1,372 of PWJP01000233.1, read as the reverse complement.
TATCAAATCATCCGGGCCTGGGTCAGAAACAACCCCGACAAAACCCTTTCCGACTTACTGGATAAAAGGGATGGGCACGAATTTTTGATGCAGTCCCGCTATCGACCGGGGAGGTATTGATGAAGCCACTGAGTTCCGTAAGATTTACGCCTTACATTATTCATTAAAATATGGTCTAATCACATATTATAGAGAGTGCAATCGTTACAATCCCACTCAAAATACAGGAAAATTATTAATTTAGCGAAAAAAACAGATTATGGCAGAACGGACAATACCATTGGTTGACCTCGGTCACTATTCAGACGGAAGCGAAGAAGAAAAAAGGGCTTTTGTAAAAAAGCTTGGCGATGCATTCCACAGCATTGGATTTGTGGGAGTGGTCAATCACCAGGTACCCAAATCCCTGATCGATGATTTTTACTACGCGGCCAAGTGCTTTTTTGCGCTACCTGACAATGTCAAGAAAAAATACGAAGTGCCCGGGCTCTCAGGACAACGCGGATATACTGCTTTTGGAAAAGAGCACGCCAAGCACAGTAAGGTGGCCGACCTTAAGGAGTTTTTCCAAATAGGTCAGGAAGTTGCAGATGGTGATGCCATTAAATCTGAGTATCCCGACAATGTCAAGGTGGAAGAAATTCCCGACTTTACCCTTTTGGGAGGGAGGCTTTACAGTGAATTTGAGCGAGCAGGCGGGGTTTTGTTACAAGCAATCGCCGACCACCTCGAGCTGCCAAACGACTACTTCGACAAGCGGATACACAACGGGAACAGCATCCTGCGCGCAATACATTATCCACCCATTGTCGAAGAGCCAAAATCCGCCATTCGTGCAGAACAACATGAGGACATCAACCTCATAACCCTCTTAGTGGGTGCATCGGCAGGAGGATTGCAACTGCTCAACAAAGAAGGAAAGTGGCTCGACATCGTCCCTGAAGCAGATGAAATTGTCATCAATGTGGGTGATATGCTTCAGAGACTCACCAACAATTACCTGAAATCTACCACCCACCGCGTGGTCAATCCGCCCAGGGAAGAATGGCACAAACCGAGACTCTCGATACCGTTTTTCCTACATCCGAGAAGTAAAATGGACCTGAGTTGTCTGGACTCCTGCGTCACGGAGGACAACCCACTCCAGTACGAACCGATTACCGCGGGAGGTTACCTTGATGAGCGACTCAGAGAGATTGGATTGAAAAAGTAACATAAGCATAGCCTGAATTTATATGGGCTGTGAATAATATTCGTTGTACTTTTGCACCACAAAACATAAGGTATGGTACATCAAGTGACATTTTTCCTGCTTCCACTCAGCGGTTATGAGCTTATAATCGTCATTTTTGCCATCGTGCTGTTTTTCGGA
>PWJP01000221.1 GCA_003559985.1 Saprospirales bacterium | reverse complement strand
TTCAGAAAATAAACTTTGATGCAGGCGCAACCGGTCCGACGTCATCAAAAAACTTTCCCCGCTCACCGGATTTCTTCCATCAACAAAAAGTCACTCAGTTGAAGCACCTTTATTCCTTCAACGGAAGCCCCTGAATAGGGGTCGAGGGTGATTATAAATTTGGGGTGGTTATCCGGTATTTCCAGGAGATTCCCAAATTCCCTCTCTACGGTTTTAGTAAAGATAAACTATATGGCGAGATGTATATAAATCTTTTCGGCATTAACCACTAATATCCCATTTTTTCTGATAATTATCTTTACAACTTTTATACGTATTGATAAATCTGGTAATCACAATTACAACTTTTACTCAAAACATTAAATCCTGTAATTGTATTTACAACTTTTAGAGGAACACTAAAAAGGACACTGGTTCTGGTGGCCACACATAAAGTTTTTGCAGTAAGGGCCTTCAAAAATAGTTTATTCCCCTCTGCAACACTCTACACAGGCAAGCAGAAAACTACCAAAAATATCAGAAAAGTATCGGTTAAATCAGCGCTTGAGATGCAACTCCGCGGGGAATACACTGGAAAAACTGTGGAGATTGATGGTGTAACTCTCCCGGTCAAAGGTGGTGACGTCCAGCTCGTAAATGGAATTGAAGGGCAGATCATCTACGCGGTCAGAAAAGACAAGTTGGTTGTCCTCATCGTACACCTTAATCTCAAGAAGATTGAAATCAAGTGCCTCGAAATCAATGAACACCAGGTTTTCCTCCATATCCATCCATGGATTCCATTTGTCGTAAATGACCTCTTCTACCGGCTCAGAGTGTGCCGGAGGCTCTGCAAAGAGAAAGAGGGTGCCGTAAAGGATTAAGGCAATGGTGCAACTGATTCGCGAGATGACTTGCATAAATACTTTTGGAAGAATGATTCGCTACAAACATAAGTAGTTCAGCTCATTGTAGCTGCTTAATCGCGCCTGCTTAACGCAACATTAAGAGTGAATCGTCTCCCGGAAAGATTTTGTTAACCAAATTGGTCCAAAAAATGCAGTTGGATGGCTCGTTATGCTGCTTCTCACTCCGGCCTCCGGGTTTCAATCCCTTTCTTTAGCACCGTTCCAGAGCTTGTCCATTTCTTCCAGACTCATATCTGCAAGAGGCCTGGGGGCTTTCTCTTCAATGTATTCGAATCGCTTTTTGAACTTGTCATTGATGCGGGCAAGGGCCGACTCCGGTTCAATGCCTTCAAACCGCGCGTAGTTGACCAGTGAAAAAAGCAGGTCCCCAAACTCTTCCTCCTTCCGGGTTCCTCCTTGCTCCATCGACTCCTTAAATTCGTATAGTTCCTCCTGTACCTTTTCCCATACCTGCTCCTTTGTATCCCATTCAAACCCCACCTGAGCGGTTTTTTCCTGCATCCGGTAAGCTTTAATTAGTGCTGGCAATGAGTCGGGAACCCCTGAAAGCACCCCTTTTTTCCCCTCTCTCAATTTCAACTGCTCCCAGTTCTTCTTCACCTCTTCTTCCCCGCTGACATTTACATCACCGTAGATATGTGGATGTCTTTTGATGAGTTTGTCACAGACCCCATGCAACACATCTGCTACGTCGAAATGATCCTTTTCATCGGCAATTTTTGCGTAAAAAACAATGTGGAGCATGATATCGCCCAGCTCCTCCTTGATCTCCCTCCAGTCACCTTTTGTAATGGCATCGGCCAATTCGTAGGTCTCTTCTATGGTCAAATTCCTGAGGGATTCAATGGTTTGCTTGCGGTCCCAGGGACACTTTTCGCGGAGTTCATCCATTATTTCCAGCAACCGGCCAAAGGCCTCCATTTTTTCCTTCATATCTGTATATTGTTGGTCTTCAATTGCGCAAAGCTAAACTATTGACATTATCTTTGCGTTGAAATCAGTAAAGATTAAAGATTATGGAATTCGTATATACACTGGCCATCGTTTTGGCCTTCATCGGAATTGCTTTTTTCCTGATCAACATAAAGCACATTTTTACCGGAAAAGAATTTAGCGGAACCTGTGCTTCCAATAGTCCCTTCTTGCAGGATCGCGTTGGAAATTGCAACGTTTGCGGTAAAGCTCCGGAAGAGGACTGTAAAGGAGATGAGCAACAGCAAAAAGCACCGGCGAGCACCTGATTATCTTCTAAAGGTTTAGGCAAGATCGGGAAAGTGCCCCATCAAATCTCGTTTAGCCTTTAGATATTCTCTGTTTTCTTTTCGGACAATGGCCTTGATGGGGAGTCGCTCAATTTCCTTTATCCCTGCTTTCTTTAGGAAATCAAGTTTCTCCGGGTTGTTAGTCAGTAGTTTAACCTTTTTGATCCCAAAGTACTGCAGCATCTCAACAGCTATCTCGTAAGTTCTCTGATCCGGTTCAAAGCCAAGGTGCACGTTGGCATCTATGGTATTAAGGCCCTGATCGTCCTGTATATTGTAGGCTTTCATTTTGTTGATCAAACCGATTCCACGCCCCTCCTGTCTAAGGTACAACAAAACACCTCCTTTTTCCCCAATCAATTCAAGTGAGGCCCTCAATTGGTCACCACAATCACAGCGAGTTGACCCTAGAAGGTCGCCGGTAAGACATTCAGAGTGAAGTCGAACCAAACACGGTTTTTCGGGGTCAAAATCCCTGACAAGCGCCAGATGGGGCATCAACTCATCGGTTGAATCACTGAAGGCGTGCATCTCAAACTTTCCCCACAATGTTGGCAAACTCGTCTTCACCTGTAATTTCATCTGCAATAATTTTCCATCAAACTGAGTGAACCGGGATATATGAAACTATGGTTTCCGGCTTTTCTCCAAAATAATCCTTTCTTAAAACCGATTTTTTTTCGCGCCAAAATGCCTCGGCAATGTCGTCTGTCTGTCAATGGACTCATCGTGTATGGCTTTGAACAACTGGTCCATAAACTCCTTGCTCAATCCCATATCCCCACCACGGCTCTGTGCTCGTTTTAGGATAAAAGACCATCGCTCTGGTTGAAGGACACTTACACTGTTGTCGTGTTTCCACTCCCCTATTTTGGAGGATATCTCCATCCGCTCTGCCAGCAACTCGAGCAAACGTCCGTCCAATTTGTCTATTTGCTCCCGGAAGGAACTCAGCGCCTCTGCCTTTTCATCGGTCAGTTCAACGTAATCGCGAAACCTCAGTTCCCGGAATATCTCTCTCAGGGTGAACGGTTCAACTTGCTGTCCGGCATCTGAAAGCGCGACATCGGGATTGTGATGGGTCTCTACCATCAATCCGCCAAAATTTAAGTCAAGCGATTTCTGCGCAACTTCTTTAATATAGTCCCTTCTTCCGGCAATGTGGCTTGGATCACAAATTAAATTGAGGTCTGGCCTCCTGGTCTTTAATTCAATGGGAATCTGCCATACAGGGCGATTTCTAAAGCGAGAATTGCCGGTAACGCTGAACCCTCTATGTATGGGATAAACAGGACCATTGGTTTGCTCTTCTATTCGCTCGATGGCTCCCAACCATAAATTGAGGTCGGGACTAACCGGGTTTTTGACAAAAACAGGCAAATCAACGCCCTTGAGTACGTCTGCAATCTCCTGAACGTAAAAGGGGTTGACAGTGGTTCTGGCACCGATCCACACCGCGTCGAACCCAGCCTCCAATACCAGTTCAGCATGGCGGGCATTGGCTACTTCGGTAATAAGCGGAAAACTAAATTCATCCCGGATGTTTTTCAACCATTCCAAAGCGGGGTCTCCGGCTCCTTCAAAATTACCGGGCTGGGACCGGGGTTTCCATACGCCCGCTCTGAAAAAGGAAACAGGCACTTCTGAACGTTGAATCAATTCAGCCGTTGTCCTCAGCTGAGCTTCACTCTCCGCCGAGCAGGGACCGACGATCATCAGCAAATCCCTTTTACTGCCTCCAGGATGATTATCCATCTCCCCGTTGGTGTGTTCCGATATGTTTTTAAAATCTTTCAAATTGACAATTTTGGATTCCAAATGATGGTGGTCCTTTTATTAGAGTCATCCAACTCATGAAGCATTGTCCAGGAGTTTTACTCTCACAGTCTCGATTTTCTTTTCACTTACCAACTCCATCGTAAATCTGTAACCATTTTGCTCGATCATTGTTCCCTGCTCCGGTATATTACCGGTTATGTTGGTTAAGTATCCTGAGAGGGTCACATATTCGCCCTCGGGAAATTTAATGTCATCATATTTTTCATTGAGATAGTCAATTTCCAATCTTCCCGAAAAAAGGTACTCTCCCTCCCCAATCTGCTTTTCTACAAGCTCTTCCAGGTCGTGTTCGTCTTCAATCTCTCCAAAAATCTCTTCAAGCACATCCTCCAGGGTAATCAATCCGCTGGTACCACCGTATTCATCTACCACGCAGGCGATATTTATGCGACTTTTAGTGAATTTCACCAGGAGGTCTTTCACATTGAGCACTTCCGGGACAATAGGAATTTCCATCATCATCTTTCTGACAGAGGACTGTTTGGAAAAAAGGCTTTGGTGATGGACATAACCGATCACTTTATCTATATCACCATCAATAACCAGTAAGCGTGAATGCGAAGTAGCGCGAAATGTTTTAATAACTTCATGAATATTGCTGGCCACATCGATGTATTGTATCTCAGTTCGCGGCACCATGCAATCTCGCACCTTTACTTCTTTAAGATTTAAGGCATTTCTAAAAAGATCCGTATCCAAATGATTTCCGTTGGCGACCTCCTCACTGCTTACAAAACGCTCGAGGTCGTGCCGCGTAAAGGAGTTGTCGTCGTAATTAAACTTTTGCCGAAATATGTTTTTCAACATAAAACCGGATAAACTGGTAACGAACCAGGTCGGCGGCTTGAGAAGCATTTGAAAAAACGAAATGACATAAGCAGTCGCAAAAAGAATTTGATTGGCATAAAGCCTGAAGAGGGTCTTTGGAAGAAACTCCCCGAAAATAAGCACCACGGCTGTTATGATAAGCGTGATGAGAATCAATAGCAGGATACCGGAATCCACATAGTTCTCCAATCTGACGGCCAGAAACCGTGTCATAAAATAGGTGAAGGCAACCAGGGCGATGTTGTTGCCGACCAGCAATCCACCCAGGAAGCTGTCGGGTCGCTCGTAGAAAGCTCCAATGATACGGCCTTTTCGAGAACCGCTGCTCCTCTTCAGTTCCACGCCTAGTTTGTTAGCTGAAATAAAAGCAATCTCCAGGCCGGAGAAAAAGGCAGACAGCATCAGAAAAACTACTATTGCAAATATTTCCATAATCCGGCACAAAAATACGGAAAAAAGGTGAGTGTAAGGCTTTCAGTTACTTCCCAATATGGCAGCAGAATTCCCCGGACCTTATTATTGGTCATTGGAACGACCACCGGACATAGTTTCAGGGTCCAGTAATCCAGCTCCCCTGGAAAATGAGTACTCCGTGAATTCCTGGTTGGATGAAAATCGGTATCCGTATATCTCTTCATTGACGTTGCTAAACCTGAAAAACCGGTTGTTGTAAATGCGCTCGTCACGCTCATCCCAAATCAACTCTTCAGTCATCAGCGTATCGCCGGAGATATTAATAAGAACCACATTGTCGTAGAGGTAAATTTTTTTCTCTGCATCGTTGCGAATAGCGCGGTCTGACTCCACCCAGCTGACTATTTGTTCACCGCTTCCGTAAAATTCAGCGAACACCCCATCCGTAAAATTCTCCACAGTTCTCGTCCCGCGCATTTGCCGAACCATAACAGGGGCTTCTACCCGTACTTTTAAAATGGTAGAATCCGTGTAAAAAATTTCCACATCCCTTGCCATTTCCTGGGGCAGGTCACGATCCATCACTTCGGATATTTCCGCAAGTTCATTTTTGCAGGAGCTCAATCCCAATAATATTATCAAGATGAGGGTCCTGAATAAAGAAGCAAACCCTGCTCTGTGTTTTTCCATACAAATCCCCATGAACCGCCTCATTAACAGTTCGAATGTAAAAAAATAGTGTGCTTAGTTATCAATCCTCATCAACAGGTGTACTCAAGTCAAAAACAGCGTGAAACCGGAGATTACCGTGGCGGTGTAATATATATTCAAACTCCTCGCGGTCGGGATGGAGAACCATATTCCAGACATTGGTGCTGGCCTCTGGTAGCATTTCAGCCGTTTCTTCATCTGCAGGAAATAACTGCGACCATGCCGTTCCTTCATCTGTGGCCACACCTCCGTACATGGTCAAATCCTCCGGAGTACCATCTTCGTGCCGGTGATCGTGCTTTAAAGTGAGTTTATCATCCTTCATTTCGAGCATCCAGGTTCGCGACCGGTTCTCACCCACTCTGAGAGGTATGTGGATTTTATCATCCTCACACCTGGCGAAGGTCATGACCAATTCCTGGTCAATAAAATCTGTGGCATCCTCTTCGTGAAATACCGCTTCTCCTGCAAATGATTGGCCACACATTTCCCTGAGGTTATCCAAAAAGTCGCGATACACATTTTCTTCCACAGGTTCTTTGGTCACCTCTCCATTTTCAATCTCTATATCCTTTTCCTCGTCTTCCTCGCGCTCACCATTGGGTGCACATGCCGCCAAAAGGCCTATTCCAAGAAACAAAATCACGTACTTCATAACCTATTCATTTATTTTAAAATGTTAAAATTACGGATAATTTGCCGTACCACCAACACAAAGGATGGAGAAACTATAGAACTCTTTGATTAATAACGAATTGCACCTTTTATTCCTTGTTCAATTCCTCGCTTTTCCCAAGTGTTTTTACCTCCACTTCCCCTTTGGCCGATAGTAATATGGCAAAGGGTCTGGTCTGGGGAAACTGTGCAAAGGAAATGATTAGCACTGCCATAATGGGCACACTGAATATCATCCCCGCAAAACCCCAAATGCTACCCCAGGTTACAAGCGAAAGTATAATCACAAGTGGACTGATATTCAAGCGGCTACCCATCAGCATAGGGTCGATGTAATTGCCCACCAAAATCTGAATACCCACGAGTAAAATAAGCAGTATGAAAAAGGTGCTGAAGGCCTCAAACTGAATCAATGAAAAAAGCAGGGGCAATGAAGTAGCTGTAATCGAACCCAGGCTTGGTATGAAATTGAGTAAAAATATCAAAAAGGCCCAAAATAAGGCAAACTCCAGACCAAACAGCTCCATCACTATATAACTCAACAGACCGGTGAGAAAGCTTGTAAAGATCTTAACCGTGATGTAGGTTCTGATTGAGTCGTTTACCTGAGACATCACTCCGGCAAAATTGTCGTAATTCCCCTCATCGGAAAAAAGTCGGCGCAATTTGGTTTTGAAAGTGTTGCGCTCAAGCAACAAAAATATGACGTAAATTATCACCAATATCACGCTGGCAAACAGATTGGCCACAGTATCGACAAGAGGCCTTATTAGTGCAGGCATATCTAGTTCGGCTACTATGTCGGTTACCTCAGCCATTCCCTCAATTCCAAGGTAATCACCAGCAAGGGAAAGGAGATCGGTGAGTTGCTCTTCGTATTTTGAAGTAGCCCTGGCCATATCCTGAAAGTTCTCCACGACAATTTGTAAGCCACCGAGAAAGGTGCCTATCACCAATACGGACGCAAATACAATAGCTATCCACCTCGGTATTTTTCGGGTGGTCCTGCCGCGAAATCTTATACTGCGAATTCCAATAGCCAGTGATTCAATCACATACCATATGGCCACAGCCAGAACCAGCGGAATCAATATCCGCTTGGCCGCAACCAGAAAAAACACGATTACTGCTACTGCAACTATCCACAGTGGTATGGTCCACGATTTCATCTTATCTATGCTTTAAAAGGGCAATATACAGTTTTCTAAAATAAGCTGGATTGAAGATTATCAGATACGCCTTTCAAACGAGTTAAAGACCTGTAAAATTCAGTTATGAAGAAGCAAATTTATCGCAGGTCTGAAGTTTTTTTGCCGGCCCTCATGATATACATTGACAGCATACCCCCATTAACCATAAAAAAGTGATTGGTAATGGTTCGGGGTTGCCGGGATGTATTACTTTCGCGTAAGGAGATTGAACTTTGGGAAAACAATGTATTAACCAATGAAAAAAAGAGGTGACTGGACGGTAATTTCGAAGGAGGAAGCTTATGACAATCCGTGGATTGCTGTTTTTCACAATGACGTACTTGACCCATCCGGTAATCCCGGCATCTACGGCCACGTCCATTTTAAAAACCGGGCCATTGCCATTTTGCCGGTGGACGAAAACCTAAACACCTGGATGGTAGGCCAATTCAGGTTCCCCTTGAATTCTTACAGTTGGGAAATCCCGGAGGGCGGTGGCCCCGTGGGCACTGACCCATTAGAGGGTGCCAAAAGGGAACTTCGTGAAGAGACGGGCTTAAAAGCCGGCCTTCTCAAACCCTTTTTGGAAATGGATCTGTCCAACAGCGTTACAGACGAAAGTTCGGTTTCCTACATCGCCCTGGAATTGTCTGAAGGAAGACCAAAGGAAGAGAGCACAGAAAACCTCCAGCGGAGAAAAATCCCCCTTTTTGAAGCATTTCAATGGGTAGAGGACAAAAAAATCAGGGACGCACTTTCGGTCGCATCCCTGATAAAACTTCAATTGATCATGTACAAAAACAACATCCGGGACTATCCGGCATTGTTGGAATATTTCAAATATTTCAACCCAGGAACGGATATCGGTAATCCTTAGGAGGGTTGAATGTCTCCTTAATGGTTCGCTGTGAAATCCACCGGTACAGATTCAGGATATCACCCGCTTTGTCATTGGTCCCTGAACCTCTCGCACCGCCAAAGGGCTGCTGCCCGACTACCGCACCTGTGGGCTTGTCATTGATGTAGTAGTTGCCGGCAGAGTGTCTGAGGGCCTTTGTTGCTTTATCAATAGCGTACCTGTCCTGAGAGAAGATCGCTCCTGTCAAGGCATATGGAGAGGTGTTGTCCACTAGCTCCAGCACTTCGTCAAACTTATCGTCCTCATAGACATAAATCGTGAGTACAGGTCCAAAGATTTCCTCGCACATGGTTCGGTATTTCGGGTCTTTAGCCACAATTACCGTAGGCTCGATAAAGTACCCCTTGGATTTGTCGGCCTTTCCACCTGCGATGATTTCCGCATCTCCGTCACTCTTCGCCTGATCAATATAACTCTTGATCTTGTCAAAAGCCTTCTCATCAATAACGGCATTTACAAAATTTGAGAAATCCTCCGGACTCCCCATTTTGATGGAACTGAGGTCCTTCAAAAGCATTTCCTTCACCTCCGCCCACATGGATTTTGGGATGTAGGCTCTTGAAGCTGCGGAGCATTTTTGTCCCTGAAATTCAAAGGCACCTCTAACCAGGGCTGTGGTCAGGGCTTTCTTATCAGCCGACGGATGCGCCACCACAAAGTCTTTTCCTCCGGTCTCCCCTACTATTCTGGGATAGGACCTGTATTTGTCGATATTCTCTCCAATGGTTTTCCAAAGTGACTTAAATACACCCGTGCTACCCGTAAAGTGCAGGCCTCCAAAATCGGGATGATTGAAAATCACATCCCCGGCAACCGGCCCGCTCACATGGATAAAATTGATAACTCCCGGAGGAAGTCCGGCCTCGGTGAGTATTTCCATAATCACGTTTGCGGCATAAATCTGGCTCTCTGCAGCTTTCCAAACCACAGTGTTACCCAACATGGCTGGCGTAGATGGCAGATTACCGGCAATGGCTGTAAAGTTGAATGGTGTTATGGCAAAAACAAAGCCCTCAAGCGGTCGATATTCCGTTCTGTTCCAAATGCCGAAATCACTTCTAGGTTGATTCTCGTAAATTTCGGCCATGAACTGAACATTGAAACGCCAAAAATCTGCCAATTCACAAATGGCGTCAATCTCCGACTGAAATATATTTTTTGATTGCCCCATCATTGTAGCAGCATTCATTTTAGCTCGATAGGGTCCAACGAGCAAATCTGCAGCTTTGAGGAAAATAGCAGCCCGTTCCTGCCAGGGGGTGTTTTCCCACTCACTCTTGGCCTTCATAGCAGCATCGATGGCATCCCTCACATGGCGCTCTTCACCTTTGCTGTAGGTTCCCAATTCCTGAGAAAGATCGTAGGGCGACCGCATGGTCACTTTGTTATCGGTAAAAACCTGCTCACCACCAATGTACATCGGTACATCTACTTTTTTGGATTTCATTTCCTTGAGCTTCTCAACCAGTTGTTCGCGCTCGGGGCTGCCGGGTGCGTGGTCCAGGACCGGCTCATTGTAAGCTGATGGCGGAATAAAATAAGCATTTGACATAGATTCTAAAAATTTTTTATGTTAATCGTTTTAAATCAATTTCCTCTGGTACAAAGGGCCTTGCATCTCCATCGCCAAGTATGATTTCCCGAACTATCGTAGAACTGATATGGGAAAATTCCGGGCGACTGATAAGAAAAATTGTCTCCATATCCTTGCCGATGATACTATTCAATTGGGATATGGTTTTTTCGTAATCAAAATCGGATGCATTCCTCAGTCCTCGCAACAAATAAGATGCGCCAATGTTTTCGCAATACCTGACTGTCAGCCCCTCAAAGTAATCAACTTCCACATTTGAATAGGGCCGAAAGACCTCACGCAACCAATCCAGTCGTCTGTCCAGTTCAAAGAGGTATTTTTTCTTGGTGTTGACACCTACAGCGACCACAATTTTATCAAAAAGTGGTATTGCTCTTTTGACGAGATCGATGTGACCCTTTGTGATCGGATCAAAAGAACCCGGAAAAACGCATATTTTTTGGTTGGAATTCATATTGACAACTAATCTTTTTGCTCGACCATGGACCGGTTAGAAGGCGCAAGTTAGGAAATACAGACACTTCAATCGCACCATCAGGCAGAATAATTAATTTTCCAGCATGGCCTGATAATCGGAGTATAGCGCCTCTGTGGCCATTATGACAAAAGGATCGTCGCGGTTGAGCTGCTTGTAGTAACTAGCCTGACCATACTCGTAACGGGCTATACGAGCCTTGAGTAGGTTTTGCACACGCTCACTGTATTTCATCAGGTCCTCTTCAATATCGCGATTGCCAAACTCCTCCTCCGCCAATTCCAAAAAATCTTCCTTCCAATCCTCGGGGATTTCTATAGCAGTTCCAGTTGAAGTATTTTCTTCAGTGCTGCCTAAAGATTCTCTAAAATAGACAAAAGCAAGGCGATTGATGGTGTTTCTGAACCTGGAGTAAGAGCGCTTGGTGAGAAAACTGTCCTGTTCTATGAGAATATCGGGCTCAATCGCTCTGCCTTCAAACACCTTTCTCCCATTGGCTGTCAAAAAGGCTTGGCCCACATCGAAGGATTCGTCAGCCACATCGCTGCTGTAGTAATCGCCCTCCTCTTTTTTGTAAATGGACCTGCCGGATGGGATGTAATACCTGCTTACGGTCAATCTAATGGCACTGTCGTCTCTGAGCCGGTAGTGTTCCTGCACGGAACCTTTACCGTAAGATGGTGTACCTACTACTATGCCCCGGTCCTTATCTTGTAAAACACCTGCTATGATTTCACTGGCAGAGGCGGATGCTCCATCAATCAACACTGCGACTTTACCCACCTGAAAAAATTGTTGACCGGTAGTTCTGTAAACGCGCTCCTGGGAGGAATAGCCCCTTGTTTTCACCAATTCCATTCCGGACTGGCCAAACATTTGGCTCAAAATTTTTACCGCTTCTTGCAAATAGCCACCAGGGTTGTGTCTCAAATCAAGAATGAGATCAAATTCCTCAAACTCGTCGATATTCGACTCAATTGACTCCATGAATTCCCGGTAGGTCCTTGAAGTAAATGAGTTGATTTTAACGTAAAGTAAATTGTCGTCAATGAGATAAGAAGCGCCAATGCTGTTGATGGGTACAGTTCCTCTAGTGACGATTATTTCATTAATCACCCCTTCGGAAGGTCTGAATAATTCAAGCCTTACAGGTCGCTCAGGCTCAGACCTCATAAGGGTCATTATATCTTCCAAAGTTCTGTCCATTCCGGTAACGAGACTGTCATTGACCGAAAGGATGACATCTCCTGTTCTGATATCTGCTTTGTCAGCCGGGCCGTCAGGGAATACATCTATGATATGGAGGCTGTCGCGAAACACAAAAAATTCCACTCCGATACCCTCCATATTTCCCTGCATGCGTTGGTTGACCGCGGCTGTCTCCTCTCTACTGATATAGTAAGAATTGGGGTCAAGCTCTTCGAGAATTGCGCGGGCAGCCACATCCGCGAGATGATCCACATCCACACTGTCCACATATTTTGTCTGAACGAAATTGAGGATTTCACCCAACTTATGCATAGATCCGGAACTGACTGACCGGCTTTTGTCGGATTTGATAATCTGCACATTACTGCTGCCATTAAAAAAGACTCCCAGGCTAAAGCCGAGGGCCAGCAAAAGGGCAAAAATAAGGGGTTGCATCAGCCAATAACTGCTATCTGCATGTGGTTTTTCTTCGTTCATTGGCATATTTTGATTCAGAACGAATAAATGGGTTAAAAAGTTTGTCAGGCAAGCTATTGAACAACTGCGCCAATGAATGTATCCTCTTAAGATTAATCCAATTCCCTGACATCAATAAAAGGCAAACCTTCGCACCCTGGAAGCGTACTTGGCCAATCTCACCACCTGGCAGCAATATCCATACTCATTGTCGTACCAGGCATATACGGTTATTTGGCGGCCACTGGAAGACACAATGGTACTGGGTGCATCAAAAACAGCAGCACTGGTCGATCCAACTACGTGACTGGAAACGTATTCCGTGCTGGTGGAATAGTGGATTTGCTCAACCATTTCTCCGTGCAAAGATGCTTTTCGCATGGCTTTGTTGACGCGTTCTACATCCACTTTTTCATTAATCACCAGATTCATCACAGCCAGTGATACATCCGGGGTTGGTACCCTTACAGCATTCCCTGTCAACTTTCCGGCTAGATCGGGCAAAACTTTAGCCACGGCAGAGGCAGCGCCTGTGGAGGTCAACACCATGTTAATGGCGGCGGCGCGACCCCTTCTCGGCTTTTTGTGAAAATTGTCCAATAAATTCTGGTCGCTGGTGTAGGCGTGAATGGTTTCGATATGTCCACTCTCTACGCCAAACTCACTTCCAAATACCTTTAATACCGGAGCAATGGCATTGGTGGTGCAACTCGCAGCGCAGAATATCTTTTCCTCTGGATCGAGTTGTTGGTGGTTGACGCCATAGACAATATTGTCCACATCTTTGGCCGGGGCGGTGAGCATCACCTTGTCAATGCCGGGTCTCAGGTGAATAGATAGAGCCTCACGATCCCTAAAAACCCCGGTATTATCAATCACCATGGCATTTTCAATACCGTAATCCAGATAATTAATTTCCGATGGATGTCCGGCAAAAATGACTTTGATGCGGTTGCCATTGACAACCAAATCACCGGATTCTTCATCGACCCGAACACTGCCGCCGAATTCCCCGTGAATGGAATCCGATTGCAGCAAGGAGGCGCGCTTATGTAATTCGGCATTTTTGTCCTTCATCTTCGGGCGAATAACCACCGCTCTCAATCTGAGTTGGTCCCCCCTCCCGGTAAGTTCGATTATCCGTCTTGCGAGCAGTCTTCCAATCCTACCAAATCCGTATAATACAACGTCTCTGGGTTCAATTTCACCAGACTCCCCGGTAAGTGCATCCGCAAACAGGTCTTTAAGCCAGCTCTCCAAATCCAGCCCATTTCCTCCTTTTTTGAAGTTGGCTGCAATTTTTCCAATGTCAATCCGGGAGGGCGCCAGGCTTTCCATCCTCTCAATTGCTCTGGCTACATCCAGGGTGTCATCAATGGTAATTGGATTGGAAGTGTAATTGCTGCCGTGATGGTGATTATGGATCACTTGTGAAGGACGACTGTCGTAGATATCTCTTCTGAAAAGAACAAGCTCAATGCCTCTATCGAAGCGCAGGTCTCCTACGACCTTTAGCAACTTTATGGCTTTTTTCTCCTCTTTCCTCCAGTTCTTAAGGGTACTGTCCACATGGGACTTTATTTGTTTTGGCATCAGTAGAAGTGTTTAATTTGAGCTGCAAATTTCAGCAAATAAAGTGAATAAAGCAAAAGGGGAAGCAGATAATGATGCACTTCCCCTCAAAGTTATTTTGGCCTTTTCAATGTGTTAAAGGGCCAGGTAATTTTTCAACAATTTACTCCTTGAAGTGGAGCGCAGTTTATTGATCGCCTTATCTTTTATCTGACGAACCCGCTCTCGCGTAAGTCCGAATTTATCTCCTATGTCTTCCAGCGACATGGGATGCTCTATTCCAATGCCGAAATACAGCTTTATCACATCACTCTGTCTTTCTGTAAGAGTACCGAGAGAACGCTCGATTTCCTTGCGGAGTGAGTCGGCGTAATCCAGGCTGTCGTCTGTATCCGGTGTAGTATTATTTTCAAGTACATCCAGGAGAGTATTATCTTCTCCCTCCACGAATGGAGCGTCAACGGAGACATGCCGAGAAGCCACGCCGAGAGTAGTTTCCACCTCGTCGGTAGAAATCTCAAGAGAATCTGAGAGTTCCTCAGCGGAGGGCTCTCTTTCGTACTCCTGTTCCAATTCTGAAAATGCGCGGTTGATTTTATTCAGGGAGCCCACTTTATTGAGCGGCAGCCTGACAATACGAGATTGTTCAGCCAGAGCCTGAAGAATAGACTGCCTAATCCACCAAACAGCATAGGAGATAAACTTAAATCCCCTGGTTTCGTCAAATCGCTGAGCAGCTTTAATTAGACCGAGATTACCTTCGTTTATAAGGTCACTGAGAGAAAGTCCCTGATTTTGATACTGCTTTGCTACTGAAACCACAAACCGCAGATTGGCCTTGGTCAACTTTTCCAAAGCAACCTGGTCGTTCTCTTTAATGCGCTTTGCCAAATCCACTTCCTCTTCGGGAGTCAGTAGGTCAACTTTGCCAATTTCTTGGAGGTATTTCTCCAGGGATTGGCTCTCCCTGTTGGTAATAGATTTTGTAATTTTTAACTGTCTCATGTAAGGATTAGTTTGTTGTATAATAAATCAATCGTACATTCTTCATCCAGCAGAATGACTCAAAAAGCCCAATTCCATGTTTTGTTGATGACAAACCGTTTAAGCAGGGTTTTGTTCGATGCCATTGTTTGATTCCGGCTTGGATTACCGATTCGCCCTTGAAAAAAGCTGCAAACATACCCCTTTCAAGCCTTTTTCAGAAAAAAAAGTTCAAATAATTATTAATTCCATAAAAAAATATTTACTTGCGGGCTAATAAAGGACATATGGCGTCCGGAATAATTACCAAGAGTCTGCATCACACTGTATTGCAGGACCAATAATTAAACCTGCCGTTGCAACTAACTATTACCGGCGCCCTATTATTGCACAGTCAAAAAAATAATGACAACATGAAGCGAGTTCAATTCGAAATGGAGTTTCTGTTCAAGGCTTCCCCGGCCATACTCTACAACTTTCTAACGACACCATCCTGCCTTGTACGCTGGTTTTGTGACGAGGTGGATATTGACGATGATGTGTACACCTTCTACTGGGAAGGATACGCCGAAAAAGCGATTTTGGTTGAGCATGTTGAGGAAGAGCGCCTTCGGTTTAAATGGGATGATGCGGATAATGAGGATGAGTATTTTGAATACCGCCTTTCAAAATCCGGTGTGACCAACGAAACCATATTGGAATTAACCGACTATGCTGATGAGGACGATGTGGATGATCAAAAGCACTTGTGGCAGAGCCAAATTGCAGAATTGAAAAAGGAGACAGGCGGATAGCAGCTATTTCAATCTCCATCCGGTGCCAATTGGACAGCTAAACCATCCATATCGGGCTCTATGCGCAACTGACAACCCAACCTGCTGTTGTCTTCAACTAAAAAAGCGGAATCGAGCATATCCTCCTCGTCTTCCGTGGGTTCGGGTAATTTATGTTCCGTGAGAATATACACATGGCAAGTTGAACAGAGGGCCATTCCTCCGCAGGTGGCTTTGACATCCAAACCCGATCCCTTAAGGGCCTCCATCAGGTTCAGATTCATATCCACAGGAGCTTCAATCGTGTGCCCTACGCCATCTCTGTCTATTGCTTTTATCTTAATACTTTCCATAATTTCAGAATCCCTCTATTCCACTAACGGTGGTGTACTTAAATGAAACCTTCTTGTCCGGGTTGATCCTTCTGAAGGCTGATTGACACATAAGGGTAGCTTCGTGAAAGCCGCAAAGTATGAGTTTTAATTTGCCAGGATATGTGTTGATATCCCCGATTGCATAGATCCCGGGAACATTGGTAGAGTAATCGAAGGTATCCACCCTGATAGCATTGTCCTTGATGTCCAACCCCCAATCAGCTATGGGTCCGAGTTTCGGTATCAGACCAAAAAGCGGAATAAAAAAGTCGGTTTCCAATTCAATGCCGCCTTTTTTCTTGTGGTTGATGAGGACGGATTGTAGTCGTCCATTTCCACTGAGACCAGTTACCTGCGCACTGGTCAGCAGACGGATTTTACCCTCTTTATCCAAAGCCCTGGCCTTTTCAACGGAATCAACAGCTGCTCGAAAACCTTCTCGTCTGTGAACGAGTGTCACCTCTGATGCGACATCTGCCAGGTAAATAGCCCAATCAAGGGCTGAATCTCCTCCACCGGCTATAACGACTCTTTTATCGCGGTAATCTTCCGGGTCTTTTACCATGTAGGCCACGCCTTTGTCCTCAAAATCAGCTATATTTCCCAGAGGTGGCTTTCTGGGTTCAAAGGAACCAAGTCCTCCGGCAATAGCAACTACAGGGGCGCTGTGAACCGTACCTTTGTTGGTGGTCACTACAAAATGACCATCTTCGGACTTTTTCAGGCTTTCGGCCCGCTCTCCTAGTGTAAATCCGGGTTTGAACGGAGCCGCCTGTTTCATAAGGCCATCGACCAGGTCTCCTGCAAGCACCTCGGGCATTCCAGGAATATCGTAAATGGGCTTTTTAGGGTATATCTCGGCCAGTTGACCACCAGCTTGAGGCAGTGAATCGATAAGGTGACACCGAAGCCTCAGAAGGCCGGCCTCAAAGACAGCAAACAAACCCGTAGGGCCCGCTCCGATAATTAATATATCTGTTTTGATCATTTACTTCAGTGATTAAACCAGGGCGACTTTGAACTTTAAACGGCTGAATCAGAGAGAAACAGCATTTGAATTGATGACGAAAATAGATTACTTACCTTTGAATTCAGGTCTTCTCTTTTCCAAAAAGGCGCTCACTCCTTCCTGGAGGTCTTGAGAGTCCATGCACTTGCCAAAGGCCTTTACCTCACTTTCAAAACCGTCAGTCTCAGAATCGTAGTAAGCATTCACGCATTTGATGATTTCCTCAATGGCCATGGGCGCCATAGAGCCGGTCACCTCGAGTATCTCCTCACATCGCTTTAAAAGTTCCTCCTGCTCCACAACCTCATTCACCAATCCGAGCTCCATAGCCCTGTTGGCATTGATCATTTCGCCGGTGAGCAACAAGTAGAGCGCTTGAGATTTACCGATATACCGCGGAAGTCGTTGCGTGGCAGCATAACCGGGAGTCAGCCCCAGCTTGGCTTCGGGTTGACCAAATTTTGCATTTTTGGTGGCTATTCTGAGGTGGCAGGCCATGGCGAGTTCCAATCCTCCTCCGAGCGCAAAGCCATTTATCGCGGCAATGACGGGAAAAGGTGCATTTTCAAAACGATTAAACACTTCATTCCCCTGACGAGACAACTGAATACCGCCCTCTTCACCCAATTCGGGAAAGCGCTTTAAATCAGCACCTGCCGCAAAGGCTTTGTCGCCGGATCCGGTGAGAATAACTCCTTTGACATTGACCAACTGGCTCGATATCTTCTGAATAGCCTGGCCTAGTTCTTCAATGGTATCCCAATTCAATGCATTGAGCGCACGTGGCCTTTCAATGGTAATAGTGAAAATCCCGTTTTTCTCCGAAACACTGATATTCTTGAAGTCAATCATAATGCTGCTATTTTAGTTATCAAACCGACCACGGACTCCTTTGTTTAGCGGGAGCAGCCGCCGTCTTTGAAAAGACCGCAAAGATAAGAAATTCACAGGTTCTGCAAAAATGGGGAGAGGGCGGATGGTTGTTGGTTCATGGCCGATGCCTAATTCAGTTGTGAATTGGTGAGTCTGTGATTTGGTGAGTTAGGACGATTGATGGCTGATGCCCCCAAAAGCGTCGTCTTCCCCCCCCCAATGCTTTGGGGGGTGAGGGAGCAGGCTTTTCTGGGGGCGCCATTTCAACATTGTAGGATGTATATCCTATATTAGAGGTCGTAACGTTTGGAGGATTTTTGACGATAAACGTAACCCTGATTTAGCCTGCAGATTATCCAGTCCCTGGAATTGTAAATATTGAAGGATAATTTACCGGATGGACATCTATTGGATGCTTCTCCTACCTAATTTTCAATCCTAAAACCCTTTGCGGCCTTTGCCTCCTTTATGGCCCTTGCGTGAAACCAAAATCCTCATTGTCTGAATCACGGATTTTGACGGATTAGATGGATTTCGCGGATTTTTCCGTGGCCCATGCAATTAGACCATCCCTGGGTTTTTAGGTACCCAATATCCTACATCCCGAACCACCCAAAAGTCGTTATTTCATACCAGAACCTCCGAATTATCACACCAAAAAAATTGTCAACTGTTCATTAGCCTGCCCCCTACGCTTTGGGGGTCAACTGTCCATTATCCCCGCAATTCGTAATTAAACCATTCGTAATTGATTAACCCTATCTACAATTCACCCACCCCCATCATTCATACCCTATCCACACTGCTATTACAAGCACAATCGAACACAGTACAAAAAGCTTAACCAGGAGAGGTGCGATAAACCGGAACCAGCGCGTGTAGGGAATTCCAGCCAGTCCCAAAATCCCCATGAGGACCGGGCTGGTGGGAACAATCATATTCATCAGGCCATCTCCGAACTGGAAGGCGAGTACGGATATCTGCCTGCTCAC
The DNA here is from genome assembly GCA_003559985.1 of Saprospirales bacterium. Classification (GTDB taxonomy): domain Bacteria; phylum Bacteroidota; class Bacteroidia; order Chitinophagales; family Saprospiraceae; genus PWJY01. The sequence goes on along the minus strand of PWJP01000221.1, from coordinate 4,896 downwards.
TCCGACAATATCTCCAATGGGTGCCATCAACGGCATGGCGACAAATGCCTGTCCACTTCCGGAGGGTATAAAAAAGTTGAGAATGCTCTGAATAAACAGCATGCCCACCGCGGCAAATTCGGGTCCGAAGGCAGAAAGGGGTGCAGCAGCAGCATCTACTACCGTATGTAAAACCATTCCATCTTCCATCAGGAGTGCAATAGAGCGGGCAAACCCAATCAACAGTGCTGTAGTAGTCAATTCCGCAGCCCCTTCACCAAATACAATAGCCGTTTTATTGGCGCCGAGACCTGAAACGATACCAACAACCAGGGCCAATCCCACAAACAAAGCGCTCAATTCCACTAAATACCAGCCCGCAGTAGCTATTCCCACAATCAGACCCAGCAATGCAGCCCCGGAAATTAGTAGGATCAATTTTCTCCTCCTGTTCAAAGGTGGGTGGTCGGTTAGGGAAATATACTCCTTGGGTTCAATCCCTTTCATTAGGCTTTTCGAGGGATCTTTTTGTATCTTTCGGGCGTAACTCCAGACGTGGTGAAAGCCAACGAGAATAAACGGGATGGTAATGGCAAGGCGGTATTCGTAACCGGAAAGCGGTTGAAGGCCGGCTATATTTTGCGCAATGACCAGGGTAAAGGGATTCATAAATGCAATGCCGTAGCCCACACCGTAGCCTACCACCAGGGTTCCTATGGCGGTAATAGCGTCCAGCCTCATTGCCACACAGAGACTGACCAGTATCAGCGCAAAGGGAATGTACTCCTCCGCCACGCCGATGGTAGCTGAGACCATCGCAAAGGTGAACATCATGGAAAAAAGCAGCATATTGGGCCGCCTGCCATACCTTTTGATCAAACTTCCAAGAAATGCATCTATCGCCCCGGTTTCTCTTATCACCTTGATCGCCCCTCCAATAATTAGCACAAAGAAAATGATGGCCTGCGCATCCCCAAGGGCCCGTGGAATAACTGTGAATAACGAAAATGGACTCAGGTATTCCTTGTCGGGAATTTGACTGAAGGTACCAGGCACTACAACTTCCTGCCCGTGATCATTGACTGTGGTTTCAAAAGAACCGGAGGGCACCAACCAGGTCACGATCAGTGAAACTACCATCAGGCCAAACATCAACACCAGGGTGTGTGGCATGGAAATGTTTTTCATACTACCGCTTTTGTTTGTGAATCAATTTTCCAACCCTGTTTTTCCAAAATGAATAAGCCGGAATGCACCAAATCAAATCACTTTCAACCCACTGGCTGACTAACAGTCCTCAATTAATTGGCTTCTCCTACCCGGTTGGCAAAGGGGTAAAGGTAAAAAAATTACTAAAATGTCAGCGTGTGAGTTGTTTTCCGGGACAGCTGATGACAAACGGAGTGGCTTTATCGGCCCATATAAAAGCGAATTCAGTCAGGCCTTCCAGGAATAATTGGAAAATACAGCAATTCCCGGTAAGCGTCGTAGCCCATTCCATCCAGAATTTTTAGGTCGGCCAATCCCGCTTCGTAGGAGCTTTTATCTCTGAGTTCGTCTGCCCTCCAGGAAAACATGTGGTTTTTATAGCCCATCGGGGGCATTGAGATGAGTTGCCTGCCACCATCTTCCGTTTCAGAAATTACTGAGACCTCGGGAAAGAATCCAGGTATAGCCGCCACAAATAACAACAAGGTGGTTTTACCATCCATATCAGTCGCCAGATCCAGTCCAAAAAAGTAGAGGTCCCCGGATACTTCCCTGATACCTAAATCGCCTACCTCAGCACTTCCGATCAAAACACCCCTGTTGTAGAGATCATAAGTCCATGATTCATCACTGCTCATAGAATATATGCTTCCACCGTGTAATTCTCCATCCTGGAACCCCCTGCTTTTGACAGGCAGGCAATCTCCATCGTGGTTTTTGTGGTATTCCCACAAACCTTCCTTATCACCATTTGCGAGGCCTCCCCCACTCCAGCAGCCATTTTTTGCCAACATCCAGTTGCCATGGAGTTCACCACCGGAAAAGTAAGCCTGTAATGCAACCTCGCCCCCTTTATTGAAAATTTGATAGCATCCGTGGTGCAGGGAGTCTCCATCCAATTCAATCCGCTTTACGAGGCGGTCATGGCTATCGAAGTATTTTACCAAATAGCCCTCAGAGGTTTCGATTGACTGAATACGAACTTCATCTCCTCCGCTGCGACACAGGGTGAGGATGAAGGGAAGTAGGATAAGAATTGTCCACCTCGCAGGTTTCATTGGGTATTTTGATTCTTTTGAAAAAACGTCGATCAGTGTCTGCCCTTATGGATCAATTTTCGGGAGATTCGCTTCCGGTCTTTAACTGAGCAATTTTCTGTTTGTTCACCCTGGCGAAAATAGCTCTGACAACTTTTTTCCTGATCTCCTTTTCCAGGTCGAGATTGGGGGTGTAGAGAATGTACTGGAATTTTAAACTTACAGAATCTTTCCTGATGTCGAGTATTCTGAGGTTGTAGCTGTCCGGCCTAATCGAATCCTTGTATTCTTCAAGGGTATCTTTTAGCATATCTTCAATTTCAGCAACACTTTCAGCCATACCGATGGCCATTTCAAAACTGATGCTGGTCTTTTTTATATCGCGCTTGGTATAATTGACGATGTCAGAGAAAAACACTTTGGTATTGGGGAAAAACACCAGGTCATCCTCATCGGTCAGGATGGTGGTTTTGTTGAGGGTCATATTGACAATTTTTCCCTTGTGCTCACCCATTTTTACCACATCCCCCACTTCCAATTCCCTGCTGAAAGTCATCAGCATACTGCTCAGTATATCGGTTAAAAAATCTTTGGTCAAAATAGCCAATGCTGCAGCCACAATACTCACTGAAAAAATAAAGGAGGTGAGCTGTACATTAGTAATGGAAAGCAGGAGAAAAAACAGACCGAATGTGTACAGCAGAATATAGAGGTTGCTGATGCCGAGGATAAAATTATCGGTCTCCTGAATGCTCAATCCCTTCCGCCGACGGTAGAGTTTGATAACTATCGAACGTACTATTTCGATGGTCAAAAGGTAAATGACCACATAAAACACGCCGCTTGCAATAGGGCTGTCGTCCAACAATTCGTCCAGTCCAAATAAATTAGTCGCTCTCGATATGAGCAACAACACCAGTAAAGCGGCTTTGAGAAACAGGAAGTGTCTTCTCATCTTTCCGTTGTAAAGTTATTGGTTCGCAACTGCAAAGTAACGTATAAAATGTGGAAACCCGAGCAATGGACTCATCGGATAGTGTCCACACTGATTGTGTCTCGCTGCATCATGCGCCTGGAAATCTTAAAACGCCTATCCCGCAACTCCTCTATCCGCTCTTCTATGCGGAGGTCATCCTCATTGAGGTGTAGGTGAAAGGACTCTATCACAAATGTCACCATGTCATCCGGGTGCGAGAGTCCAAGTTCCCTCAAATAATGCGAGAACCTACTACCCTCATAAAATTGCCAATTGGACTTCATCCATCTGCCCAGTCCAAAAAAGAGTTTGTTGGAAAGGTCGTCACCTGGTGCATTGCGAAATCTATCGATGGCCTGCTCACTGGCATTGTCTTGCAGCTCCTTAAAAGCATCGTTCAGATCCATGGGGATATAAATGCCGTTGAGCATACGCTGCATAATACGCCAGTTGTAATCCTCAACCATATCCGCATCGGTAGTGTCAATCTGCGCCTGAAGTCCTTCGCTAAAATAGCCAGCCTGTAGAATCAAGCAGAACAGGACTGTTGTGACGGCTCCGCCAATTCTTTTAATCATGAGAATTTGCATCAAAGAGTAAATTAATTATCGGTAAATACATCCAAAGCCCTGCGATTGAATCCATCCTGAATACCATCTACCTCATGATAATTAGGGCCCTCGTGTATATTGGGGGCATTTTGATAAAGGTCGCGTATCCAATTGGGGTTATTCAACTCTCCCCTCGCATTTGTGTGGAGTAATTCATACATATTTCCGGCCAAACTGGGATTGTAGAATACAAATTTGACCTCGGTTTGCCCGGTACCGGGTAGGCGGGAATAGGTCCAAACTTCATATGGGGGGGCATCTGTTTCTGTCTGGACATTCTCAATTTCATCGGGCCGTCCGTAACGCAGGAATATCCTCCCGCGGTCAGTTTCAAAACCGCGACCAAAACCGGAGTAGTACATCTCATCAACCGCCCGGGCAACCTCCATAAACTGCTCGTAGGAATTTTCGGGTTCGTAGGGGTCCACGGTACACCAGGTTTCAAAGAGGAAATACCGCATCTGATCGTCCTTCTCGTTTCTCAAAATATTATTCAATCTGGTCACATCCTGAGGGCTGATGAGTGGAGCAATCGCTTTAAGAGAGTAAACCAAATCTTCCGTGTCCAGATCCTGAACAAATGAATTGTCGAATGTCACGAGCTGCTCTTCCACCAACTCCTCATCCAAAATGGGATTATGGCGGAAAAACAAGGTACTTGTGCTGCCAATGATTTTTTGCTCTCTATTAACAGCATTGATAGTGAGCAGGTACTCCCCCGATCCAAGTTCGGAGATGTCCAAAGATCTCAGTACCGGGTCCACCTCACTTACAGAGCGGCGACTGAATGTGCTCATCATCACTTCATCACTGCCCCTTCTTTGCAACTCTATTCCAAGGGCGTAGTGCTCCTCATCTGGAAAAGCGGTTTGAAGCCCGTATATTTCATTGTAAAAGTACATGCGATCAACTCCCGGTGGAAAATAGTTCAAGGGCGCAATTTCCATCCTAAAGCCATTTTTTACAAAGCGGGACTGACTGTCCTCGTCGGGGCTGGCTGAAAAAAGCAATTGCATGGTGGAGAATTCCAGTAACTCTGGCTGGAAAGACACCGAAAAATCAGTGGTGCGGTTTAGTTCGCTCT
>PWJP01000168.1 GCA_003559985.1 Saprospirales bacterium | reverse complement strand
GTTGGAACCAGGTGGTCCACTCCATTCAAACTGCTGGGAACCCTGGCCCGGTGAAGTAAAAACCTCAATCAGCGCTTCTGATAATTGACAGCTCAATTCCCCGGCAAAAATAGAGTCCACTTCGGGGGTACTGGTGTCTGAAAATACCTCAAATTGTGTACTGGACACACAACCATTCTCGGAAAAAGTAACCTCTAAGGTATAAACACCCGATTGGTCAACTGTTACATCGGCTTCATCGTTGTTGCTAATGATATTTCCGGTGTTGGTTGTCCAGTTGAAAAGAGGGGTGTGGGCAGTGTCATTTATTACCTGCGCACTAATATCGATTGAAGGATTGAAACAATTGATTACACTGTCGCCACTCAAGACCAGTTCCGGGCTTTCAAAATCCGAGGTTACCAGAACTGAGTCCGTTGAACTGCAACCGTTTTGGTTGTTTGCCACGGTCAGATTATAAATGCCCTCTTCGTCAACTTCCGGGTTTAAGCTGTTTTCACCAGAGAGAATACTACCTGATTCGGTAGTCCATGAGTGATCGTAATCAGAACCCGTGGAGGATGCACTGCCATCAAGGGTCAGTGTGGAGTCCTGGCAGGTGAGTATCATGTCGGAACCTGCACTGGCGACGGGAGGTTCGAGGTTTTCCTCCACACCAATTTCTATTTCGGTGACGCAGCCGGTGGTGGTAAACTCTACAGAGGCTGTGTAGGTGCCGCCTGATCCGGCCACAGCGCTTGTCGAGTCAGTAGTTCCGGGGATGTTACCTCCTTGTGTTGTCCATTCGATGCTGAAATCCAAACTGTCGTTTAATATTTGAATGTGCATCCACACGCTGTCGTTAATGCAATCAATCATATCCACCGGACTTGCAGACAATTCAGGAAATATTTTTTCATCAAATACGAAAAGGGTGTCTGCCGCGCTGCAATTGTTGTCAGGGTTGATCGCTTCAAAAATATACATACCTCCTTTATCCACATTGACTTCTGAATTCTCTGGATTGCCAGGGATATTTCCATTGGGGCTCTGCCAGATGGTTTCAAAAGCGGTTCCGGTCGGCATGGCTAATCCCTGTAGGGTGACAATGGAGTCCAGGCAATTTATTACGGTGTCAGGTCCTGCGTTCACCAACGGACTTTCGAAATCTTCCGAAACCGTAAAAGTATCTGTCACCGAACATCCATTGTTCAGGTCGGTAACTTCTACAATGTAGGTTCCTGCTGCATCGAGCTCTGTTATTTCATCTTCGGTTCCACTGATGATATTTCCATCAGGGCTACTCCATGTGTAGGAATAATTACCGACAGGAGTGGTTTCTGCAATAAGACTTATAGATTGTAAACCACAGTTTAATTCTTCGGCACCGGTAATTTCCAGGTCGGGCACTTCAAAATTTTCATAAACCTCCACACTTACCTCCTCAGATAAACAACTCAGTTCACCATCGTCAAATTCGACAGTGAGAGTGTATGTACCCGGCTCGTCAACCGTGATTTCATCCGTGCCATCTCCCGAAACAATATTGCCATTGGAGGTAGTCCAGTGATATTCAATATGCGGGCCGGTGGAGGAACCCTGGGCACTGAGAATGACCTGGTCATTCAGGCAGGTGATAGGATTTGGGGGAATAATTACCGCGTCCAGTTCGAGCTCAAAGATTTCGACGTGGATGAGGGAATCGCAGTCGTCCTGTCTTTCAATGGTAATTAAGTCCTGCGTTGCAGTGGTATATTCGATTCCTGCGATTACCACGGAGCCACCGTTTGAGCAAATGGTAGCTTCCACCCATTCCTCAGGTTGTTCCCGCAACTCCACTTCCACGGTATCTCGGACCTCACAAAGAGGTATCATGGCAATGTCGTCGATTATAAATGAATTGCCGGGGTTGACATTTCCCTGATGATTGTATATGCAGAGTTCAATGGTTCCAGCGTCTGTGGAGGTCCACATTCCCTCCATCATTGTCCAATCTGAGAAACAGGGGATGTCGTTTGGGGAGTAAATACCACCTACCGGATCTCCATCTATCTTAAATTGTAGATCGGGCAGTGGAAAAATAAAAGAAGGCCAGAGTAAAGTGTGCGTGAATGCCTCCAATAGATAGGTGGTATTTTCTTCCACTTCAATATACTGACACCAGACATTTTGAGCGGGTGCATCAGCCCCATTTACTATTAGCATATTTCCGTTGTTTCCTGTGTGGTCGCTGCAGGCGGGGAATGTCCCGTAAACCACAGCCGGCGAGCTTTCAACGGTAAAAACATTTCCTCCTGATAAATCACTGTCATCGTAGTCGTAGTCACTGAAAAATCCAGCGTAGCCGTAATCAAAATGGGAGTTGTAAACGATGTTGTCCGTCTCTTTTCTACCGGTCAGAACAAATGATGTCGTTGATGGAACTTCAGCACTGGAATTTAGCGATTCGGGATTTAATACCTGGTTTTCGGGTTCCCAAAAAAAGTCGTAGTAATTTCCGGTAATATCGCCCATCAATTCAACCACTTCATCAGGATCACATACGAATTGGTCTTCTCCTGCATCGACCTCTATGTCGCAGGTTTCATGCGGAAGCATTACAGCGCCAAATATCAGATGTGGTATCACCTGAAGAGATTCGTGTATAACCTGCACGAAAAGTGGGTCATCTACTATGTGAATGATGAAGGGCTCGTCGCATGGTCCGGTATGATCAAAATCAAACTCTAGAATTACAGAACCGTCGGGTAAACTCAATGGATTCTGGGCATCGGGCCAGCTTATGGTAATATACCCTTCCGATTGGTTGACAACATAACTTAAACCACTGGAAAGGTTGTTTTCAAGAGAGATAAAGTCCAGTACTGATTGGTCAAATTCGAGAGTCAGCTGGATTCCGGCTATTTGTTCGAAGTTGTTCACGATCATTTCGACGGTAAATTCCTCACCGCATTCAATGACATCGTTTTTCACTATAATTTCTACATCATTTGCAAAGGAAGCATACGGGAGGCCGCAAAACAGAACCGCAAGAACACAGGTTTTGAGGGTGTAATTAAGAGCCTTATTTGCAGAAATTGAATTTAGGAGACTCAAATCTTTTACATCTTTGGTTCAGCTTAGCGCAAAATACTAACTTCACCCTGAATAACTCTCTGCTCGCCATTGATTAGTTCGTATTTCAGTGAGAAAAGATAAACACCTGGTGGTGCCTCCTCACCGTCTTTGTTGCCGTCCCATCCGAATCCATTTTCGTTTGGGGGAAAATCTCTGTTTTGGAAAACTTTGGTTCCCCATCTGTCATAGACGTTGAAATCAATTATTTTCTTGACGGCCGGGTGCGCAAAAATTTCCAGATTGTCATTGATGCCATCTCCATTGGGGCTAAACGCATTGGGTACAAAAATGTCATCGTTAATTTGAAGGAGAACAAATGTCTCTGCCTCAGCAGGACATCCGTAAATGTCTTCTACATAAATGTGAAATCTGGTGCTTTGAAGAAGTTCCACTTCTGTGGTAAGGCAATCAGGGCAATCTAACTGGCTTTGGGGCGTCCATTGAACCAAAGCGATTTCTGTTTCCGGGAAGTTGAGTTCTGGTTCCAATTGCCTGGGTACACCCAATTCGGCAACCACATCTTCGGGCAGTTCAACCTCAATTACCCTTGGTTCATCTACTTCGAATGTTTGCTTTGTCCTACATCCGAGCTCATCTATGGCCCAGAGTTCGTATTCTCCAGGTTGAAGATTGCTAAATAAACCGTGGTCATTTGGTGTGTCGCCACCATAAGCAGCAATGTGGTATTCGTAAGGGAAAAATCCATTTTCCACTGATATGACAGAAAGCACACCGGGGTCTCCGGGACAAATTGGCTGCGATAGTTCAAAGTTAATTGCAGTAGGCTCATTCCTGAAAACATGAACTGTATCAGTGGAACTACAGCCGGTTTCAGAATTTTTCACACTGAATATGTACTCTCCAACAGCTGTTGCTACTGCCAAATTAGAATCAGGTTCCCTGAGAAAATCACCATCCACACTGGTCCAGTTAAGGATTGGGTTTGCGCCAGCATTGAAATAAACTGCTTCCAATTCCACCTGTGGGTCATCACACGGCAGGGGTTTATCCTCTAAAGTAGAAAGCCCGGGCAATTCAATATCTTGAGCAACCTCAAAGGTGTCATAGGTAATGCATTGGTTCCGTTCCAATATCACTTCAAGCACATAAACCCCCGGTTCATTGACATCCAGCGAATTATTATTGGCGTCACCCACGGCATTCCCCTCAAGGATTTCCCAGGAAAAGGAAAGTTCGCCTGAGGAAGGTGTTGAGCCACTGGCGTCGATAGTTATTAATTCGCGCTCACAGGTCAGGGTTTGAATTTCATCTACCCTGATAACCGGTATTTCCTCATCCACGGTGACCTCAATGCTGTCAGTCCCGATACAACCATTTACAGTATTGATTACGTCCAAAATGTATAAACCGGCGTCCCCTGCGGTGGCCTCTGCTTCATTTTCTCCATCGGTAATCAGGCCGTTCTCAGTGTACCAGTGATAGACGATTTCAGAGCCGGATGAAGATGCACTGCCGTCAAGGGTGGTCCTTGGGTTTTCGCAGGTAATTATTTCAGGTTCCCTTATTTGGGCCTCGGGGGACTCTCTATCCACTTCTACAAGGACAATGGCCGTATCGATACAATTAGTTTCAATATTGGAGCCTATAAATAAGAATTCTCCGGCTTCGGTAACGGAAATCACATCATTCGTTCCATCGTCCAATACATTTCCGTCGGAATCCTGCCATTGAAAATCTGTAATGAGGTCGGGGGTGAGAATTTCTCCAAATAAAAGCACCTCTTCATTGGCACAGGACAGAAAATCATCAGCCATGGCCTCAATTTTGGGCAGCCCTGGGTTTTCGGTTATTATTATCTCAGCGAAGGGATTGGTGCAAGAACAAAGAAAGTCGAGTTCATAGATAATGCTCACGGTGCCCCCTGAGTATGTATCGTAGAGAATATCGATGGGGACGACAATGGAGTCCTGATTGGCTGGAATGATAAGACTGTCGGGAAGAGGTACAAAATCGATTCCAGGTTGTGCTGTACTTTGGTCAGAGAACATTAAATTTACCACTGCGGGTTCGGAGTTATCTGTGCCGATACGAGAGATTACAAATTCTCCCCTGTGGCAATTGTCAAAGATAATATTGCTGTCTGTACCTTCCACCTGGGCATCTAGCCTGGCTGAGGCTCCGGCATCAAAACTACCGGCTTCCAAAAACACCGCTGAATCATAAGCATCATCACCGGCATCACCTACTATCATTTTTATGTTGTAGGTTTCGCATGGAATAACATCCACCACTGCTTCAAAAACTGCAGTAAAACCATCGAATTCAATTAATTCTATTGCAACTCCGTCCTGATCGAGTAAAGAGCCACAAACAGCTGGATTTTGCAGCTGGACTTGTCCCTCTGGCGTGTTGTCGAAGTAAAAATTTGAGTTTACATCTTTATTGACATTGTCAATGGATACATAGTCGTTGGTTCCGGGAATAAGAGCTATGTTGACAGCATTGTTTTCAAAATCACCATTAATACCGGGGCCACTGACAAAAAAGCCAAACACATCATTGAAGCCCTGATTGACAAATTCACAGTATTCTTCGGATGCGAACACATAGCGGAATCTGGCTGTTTGAGAAGTAGGAATAAAGTCGAATTCAATACCGGTGGCATCCAAAACCCGAACCCCTGTAAGGCTTTCCAGGTCCGGGTCGCCAGGGGTGCCGAGTGAACTGCCCTGGTGAGATCTAGAATTAGGGCCGATTATGCTGTCCAGTGTCCCGGTGGATAAAACCACTCCCTCATCCAGACCAATAGATTCCATCCCATTGGAAAAGTATCCCCACCCGGATGTGGAACCTATGGCATTGATGTTGTGCACATCGAAGCAATCTCCCCCAATTAAAACTTCCTTTACCAATTCTTCAATGCTGAAGGATCCATTCCAATCAATGCCATTATCAGAGCGATGGCTTGCCTCCTTGGAACCCTGAACACTTGCATTTGTTCGGGCGTATGAGAGATAGGGGATTGAGGTGGCTTGTTTTCTTTCAATACACAATTCCAATCTCATGCATTCATCTGTGGCCTGGAATTTCATAGCCGGGCTATCGGAGACAAGGCGTCCACCGGAAAGCAGTGTGGGAGAAAAAGATGCTTTGCTGTAGATTAGGCCTGAGTGGAAAACGTAGTTGGCACCTCGGGTCATCCCGCATATTTCGACCTCTACACAACCATCCTCTATACCAGGCAAATGATATCGCTCACCTTCATTGGTGTTCTCGATCTTGATTATATCCAGGTTTTCTTCTATTACATGACTTTGAGAAAAAGTCGTATTCGTCGCAACGAAAAGAGTAATAATTACCCAACAGCAGAAAAAAATCCTTGATATCATTAGATTATCTTTACCTGAATTTTCCGGTTTGACCATCGGAAATATCCTGATTCTTTCGGTGTATTCCTCTGATTAAAAGCGTCTTGCAACAATTGAATCGAATGGGTTAATCCACTTGATTTTACTGAAAAAACAGCGGTTTACACCAAAGGGCAAATATAGGCAATTAGTTGTTGGTTAACCATATTCTAATCCGGGAATTTCATAGATATTTTTAGAACACAACGACCAGTTGATTGACCTTTTCTCTGATTCAATCCTTATAAGGCTCAAAGAAGTTAATAGCCGATCGAATTACGAACTTTACCATTCATTGAATAACCCCCGGTTTATTCTGGCACTTTCCGATATTTAGGGTAAGAGCTTAATTTATCGGGTTTTGTTGCCCGAAATCAATTAAATTTCTGAAGTTCCTTCATCCTTGCGGTGTTTGTAGTAGTCGTCCCATTCTTTTGCCTGGGGATCTCCCAACTTATCCACGCTTTTGGCTACCAACATGGATACGGTGGCATCTCCGGTGACATTGGCCACTGTTCTGC
>PWJP01000122.1 GCA_003559985.1 Saprospirales bacterium | reverse complement strand
TCAACTTACAAACAAACAACCCAATGAATAGAGTTTCATCCAATTTGACGCTTTTATTAAAGTTGTTTATACCTACCTTTTGGACGACCTTTTACGGCTTGTTCACCTTCGTCCTGCTTTTTACCGACACATCTACCATGCACCTCTTTCAGTCGGAGTGGCTAAAATACTCAAACCTGTTGTTTTACATCGCCACCCTGCTCATTATTTACCTGACGATTTTTCAGCTTCACCGGGTGGAAATGAGTGAGAAAGGGATTTTTGTCACCAACTACTTTAAAACAGCCAGGTACAGCTATGACTCCGTGGATGCACTGGGATACCGCGATTACTACCTCTTCAAAGTTGGTTTTATCAAGCTCAGGGAAAAAGGGGTATTCGGAAGCACCATCTTATTTCTCCTGAAAAAGAAGTACCTGGAGGATTTCATGGAAAAGCACCCGGACAAATTTGGCTACATGGATTTGTACCTGTAGGAAAAACACAGGAGTTGAGCCTGTAATTTACTGCTACTGCAGGAGATGCCCTTCATTTGCCCCATTAATCGGAGCCATTACCCCCTGAAAAAAGTTGGAGATAATTCTCGTACCCTGATTAGAGAGATAGGACTCCGGGTGAAACTGAAGCCCCACAATGGGCAATTCCCTGTGCTGAAAGGCCATAATCTGTCCCTTTTCGTCCTCAGCGGTTATCGCCAGTGATTCGGGAAAGCTTTCCTTTTTCAGTATCCAACTGTGGTATCTTCCAGCGCAAACCGGTTCATCCAGCTTGCTCAGCGGTGAGTTCACTTCTCTGCTGATGGAAAGAATGCTACCGATGCCATGGGTCACCTGATCTTGCTGAATCAATTCCGCTCCGAAAAACATCCCCAGTGCCTGATGCCCAAGGCAGATGCCCAGGATGGGTTTCAACAAATGGTATTTTTCTATGACTTGCATCAATTCACCCGCTTCTTGTGGTTTGCCGGGACCGGGTGACAAAATAATCAGCTCAGCTTTTTCCAAAAGAGCATGGTCAATCCGATCGTTCTTTACAATATGAATATTACTTCCGGCTGCTTTTTCAATGAGCTGCCGGAGGATGTGGGTAAAAGAGTCGTAATTGTCAATGAGTACAGCGGCCATATCAGGAGGGCATTATGTGGAGCAATTCACTGACCAGGCCCCTGAGTTGAGCTTCCTCAGACCTGGGCGGGCTGTCGATGCCCTTGGATTGAAGGTCGTAGCGATACAGAATCTCGAATGCTTTCTCACACCGCGGACGGTTAAAATACTTAGAAGCGGACAGATACTCCCTGCCAAAGAAATCGTACCGAAGATTCAGGGCCTTTGCTACGGATTTGTCGGTTTTGGTTTTCAAACTGTGCACCCTGTAGATTCGGGAAAAATAGTTGTGTAGCGCACCGGTAAACATATATATAGGATTGGACTTGGGGTCCTGGGACATTACCGAAGCGATACGCGCCGCCTTCTTCTTATCCCCTGAGGATAGGGCCTTTTGCAGTTCAAAAACGGTAAATTTCCGCGTCCTTCCCACGTATTCTTCCACCAGGCCGGCAGTTACTTCCTTTGAGTCTTTGAGATGAATTTGGAGCTTGTCAATTTCTTTAGAGATGCTCTCCAGGTTGGTACCAAGGTACTCCGACATCAGTATAGCCGCTTTTTGGTCAATTCTCAAACCAAGCGACTGGACGTAGGAGACTATCCAGTCGGGGATTTTGTTGTCGTACACCCTTTTGGCCTCGAAAATTTTTGCCTGCCCCTTTTTTTCCAGCTCTTTCAGGGCCTTTACAAATTTTAACCGACCATCCAATTTGCCACCCGGATGAACAATCACCAAAATGGTGAAATCGACGGGCTCTTTTACGAGTCGCTCCAACTTGTTCCAATCCTTGAACTGGCCCGCATCCTTCAACAGGACCAACTGTGGCTCACCCATCATAGGGCGGGTGGTAATCTGATTCAATACTTCGAGCGGATCGGCCTCTTTTCCGTAAAAGGTAAATTTATTAAAATCCTCAAATCCGGGTTCAATGGCTTTTGACTCAATCTCTTCCATCTCTCTATTGACCAAAAAGGACTCCTCTCCATGAAGGAGAATGACGGGAGGATACTTTTTCTTTTGTGCTGCCATTTCTAACATCCGGGTTTTACGAGGCGCTAAGTTAAGGGAATTGTACGGCTTAATCCACTATAAATTATCCAATTCTTCAATGCTCCATTTTCCTACGACTCTTTTGACTGAGAAAGCAAAGGCTCTATCAAAGTCGATGCGTTTTCAAAACGTGTATCGCGGTCCCCCTCAATGATGCTAAACCAATATTTCTGATTCCGAAGCCAGTCCAAATACAAGCTGTACAAATCCTCTCTGTCATGCGGATTTTCCCGGTACGGTCCCGGTTCCCAGGGAATATCGGGTTTGCATAGCAAAAACAGGTCGTTCCGGAGTTCGTCCAGCCATTTAAGAATCAGCGGGTCAGTTTTTTTGAAACGAACTTCGGACCAAATATGCAGCACCAACATCGAAGTGTCGCAGACTACCCGGCCTTTTGAACGACTGATGGCCTGAAGTTCTCTCTCCCTCTGGCCGCGGGCAATTTCCAGAATATCCTCAAAACTATAATCACTACCCTGTTCACTGAGATACTCCACGGCGTATTCCTCCACCACCGGCAAGTTGAATTTATCTCCAAGGGCTTTAGCCAGGGTTGACTTGCCGGATGATTCCGGTCCGGTAATTACAATTCGCTGTGGTGATTTCAAACCCGGATTTTTAAAAAAAATTAGCCGCATACACACGACTTTGTTTACAAATTTAAGTAAAAGTCACAAATCACAGTGGTTGGGAAGGCAAGTAAACCAGGTGAGCAGGTAGTTAAAATACCTTAAAAATCACCCCCGGCATTTTAATGCTTTCGAAAATTGCCTACCTTCGACCATGCAATGCAAGATTATGGCAACAATTTACCAGTGTGATGACGTTTACCTCAAAAGCCATCGCAAATTTTGGTGAAAGAAAATGTCAACAAAAAAATATCGATGAATCATGCATGATATAGAGCCACATTATTTTTGGAGGGATGACTACATCGCATCAGAAGATGAGAACTCACCTTTTTACCAAAGGGAGAACAGTGAGTTTTTCTTCGAGCACAAGATATACAACTACCTCATCCACCCCCAGTGGGACCCCATCGGCTCCCCTACTCTGTACATGAAATTGCTGTTTGCAGACTACATTGACGGCTACGCCATCATGGAGATGTTTGGCGAGTGGAATGACTGCTTGCAAAACGATGTGATGTTCCTAAAGCGAAATATTGCCGAACCCATGATGGACAAGGGAATTTCTAGGTTTGTGCTGATTTGCGAAAATGTACTGAATTACCACGGAGACGAGGATTGCTATTACGAGGAGTGGTGTGAAGAGATTCTCGAAATGGGTGGATGGATCGCCCTTGTTAATACCCTGGATCATGTGGGAGATGAGATGAAGGCCACCTGGTTGGACAATTACATTTCCTTTGGGCCCCACCTGAACGATCTGAATTGGAGAAAGTTAAGACCAGCTCAGCTCACCCAGAAGGTGGAGATGCTCATGGA
This sequence comes from Saprospirales bacterium, assembly GCA_003559985.1. Lineage (GTDB taxonomy): Bacteria > Bacteroidota > Bacteroidia > Chitinophagales > Saprospiraceae > PWJY01. The sequence continues at coordinate 3,383 of PWJP01000122.1, read as the reverse complement.
TCAGCAGCCCAAAAGAATTGGCATATGAGTCACAGATCCGGCTTTGTAAACATAATCGGCAAGCCCAATGCGGGAAAATCCACCCTGGTCAATGCGTTGGTCGGAGAAAATATGTCGATAATCAACAGCAAGCCTCAGACTACCCGCCACCGGATATTCTCAATCCTTAATGAAGAGGGATTTCAAATCGTATTTTCCGATACACCCGGTTTGATCCAGCGCCCTGCATACAAAATGCAGGACAAGATGAACCGTTTTGCCTACAGCACTTTTGAGGATGCGGATATTTTTCTCGTGGTGACAGACGGAGGCACACCGGAAGAAATCCCACCAAAGGCACTTAAAAAACTTAAGGAAACGGAGGTTCCCATCATACTGGTTGTCAATAAGGCCGATACCCTGTCCGATTCAGAAACGGAAGAATCCATCTCCTCCTGGGAAAAAGAGGTCACTTTCAAAAAGGTCCTCGTCATCAGTGCACTTCACAAAATCAACACCGGACTGGTACTCAATGCCATCCTCAAACACCTTCCCGAAGGACCGGCCTACTACCCAAAAGACCAACTCACCGACAAACCGGAGCGGTTTTTTATCAGCGAGATAATCAGAAATCAAATTCTCAACCTTTACCACCAGGAAATCCCATATTCCACAGAGGTAATTGTCACTGCATTTAAAGAGGCAGAAAATAAAGACTTGCTCAAAATCGCCGCTGAGATAATTGTGGACCGCAAAAGCCAAAAACCCATTATCATTGGAAAGGGTGGAAAAGGCATCAAAAAACTGGGTACTGAGGCGCGCAAGGAAATTGAGGCCTTCCTCGACCGGCACGTCTATTTGGAGCTATTTGTGAAAGTCAAGGACAACTGGCGCGATGACGAGCGCTTTTTGAGACAATATGGCTACAATCAGTAAGCGCGTCCAAAAATATCAGGCCCTGAGGTCCTTTAAAAACCTGGTAGAAAAATCCCCCATGTATTCCGGCTTAACCTCCTCGCAGACTGATCAATAGCAATCATCGAATCCATATTTTGCAGCAGATGAATTTTTTTCATTACTTTTGAATCAAAGGTTTTTTAGGACAAAGTAATCACAAGCAAATAATGGAAAACGGATTCACCGCCAATGATCTCAGGTCAGTTAAAACCCGTAAAGACCTGATCAATTTGAGTCACAGCAGAGGCATTAACTTGCGGAAGGAAGAGCGGAACTTGCGCTACGAGCAGGAATTAAAACAACTACAGGCTCAGCTGGTGGTTCTCCAGCGGTATATCCAGGAAAAAAAGTTGAGAGTGGCTGTTATTTTTGAAGGTAGAGATGCAGCCGGAAAAGGAGGGAGCATAAAGCGCTTTAAAGAACACCTCAATCCCAGAACCATGCGTCTGGTCGCACTCACCAAACCCACTGAGGTGGAAAGGGGCCAGTGGTATTTCAGGCGCTACATCAAGCACCTACCCAATCCCGGAGAAATTGTCTTTTTTGACAGAAGTTGGTACAACCGCGCAGTGGTCGAACCGGTGATGGGATTTTGCAACAAGAAGGAATACAAGGCCTTTATGAACCAGGTGCCCGAATTTGAGCACATGCTGAATGAGGACGGGGTTCACGTGATCAAGTTTTGGTTTTCCATCTCAAAAAAAGAGCAATTGAAGCGGTTTAACAAGAGACAGAGCAACCCACTCAAGCAGTGGAAATACTCGGAGGTGGATGAGATGGGGCAAAAACTCTGGGACAAATACACCTACTACAAAGAACAAATGTTTTCCCGCACCCACACCCCATTTAGTCCCTGGGTAATCGTTCAGGCAAATTCCAAGCGGACAGCGCGTTTGGAGAGTATCCGGTACCTTCTTTCACAGTTTGAATATCCGGGTAAATCGCGAACAAAAACAGTTATTTCACCCGATCCGGAGAAAGTCACACGCTTTTACAGAGGTATGACCCAGACCGATATTTAGACAACAATATTAACAGACCAAATTGCGACAACCAAATAAAGAATAAGCGATGGAATTCACGGAAGAAGATCTCGAAATACTGAATAGCAAACTGGGCCTTCGATATTTGATGGCAGATAAAAAAGTGCAGCCCAAAAAAGCACTGAGACGCAGTCGAAGAGAATTGAAATTGCGGGATCTGCAGTATCAAATGATCAAATTGCAGGAGTGGGTGATAAGGGACCGAAAAAAGGTGATAGTAATTTTTGAAGGAAGGGATGCCGCCGGAAAGGGGGGGGCAATTCGCAGGCTCACAGCAAGAATCAATCCCAGGCATTTCAGAATTGTAGCCCTCGACAAGCCAACCCAGGACGAACGCGGGCAGATGTACTTTCAGCGCTACGTCAGACAATTGCCTAATCCGGGTGAAATCGTATTCTTTGACCGGAGTTGGTACAATCGAGCCATTGTCGAGCCGGTAAATGGCTTTTGCACCGAGGAAGAGTACGAAAAATTTATGGGGCAGGTCAATGATTTCGAGCGCATGGTGATAGAATCGAATACCCACCTGCTCAAAATCTACCTCTCCATCAGTAAAGACGAACAGGCCAGGCGATTTAAGGACATCAAAAAGGATCCCCTAAAGCGCTGGAAACTGACACCTGTAGATGCCCGGGCCCAGGAATTGTGGGACGAATACAGCCGATACAAAGACAGGATGTTTGAAGTAACGAATACCGAACTGGCCCCATGGAAAGTAATTGTCGCCAATGACAAAAACCGCGCACGCCTCGAGATTATCCAATATGTATTGGATTCCATACCCTACGAGATAAAAGAGTGAGCGAAACTTTGGGTCCGACTACTGATTTTACCCTCCCTTTATTCGAACGAACTAAATGTACCCAACCGCTACTGCTCCTAACAGGCAAATTCCTACCTGGGATTTTTGAAGGGTAAAAAGTGCTCAGCCAAAAAAAATCACCACACTTAAGATTTTTTTTTCGAAGACCATAATTGCTCAGACTGAAGCTATAAACACATATATTACATTGAACACCAAACCCTTGTACTTTTCAAAAAAGGTAATTTTATTCAAAAACAATATGAAAAATCAGTGGTTAATGGGTTCTTTTCCGTCGGGCGAGCAATACCATTTAGCATGGGGAAATTACAGCTAGTATCAAAATGGCACATTACCCCTTTTGAAAAATTTTATTTTGTTTTAGGCAATTTTTATACCCTTTTCCAGAATTATTACCTTTTTTAAATATTTTTTCAAACAATTATTTGTTTCAGTACGTTTAAAAGTCGTACATTTGCATCACGATAAAAAAACGGAGGTAGTTATGTTTAAGAGAAGATTTAAAAGAGTTTACCAGGTAGCGGCGATAAACGCCCCCGCTACAAAGATTTTTTAAGGTTAGAGTTAAAAGTTAATCAGTT
>PWJP01000080.1 GCA_003559985.1 Saprospirales bacterium | reverse complement strand
TGGGTTCTTATGTGCTGTACCACATTACCACCCCTGTAACTACTTATGGAGGCGAGGGTTTTATTAGCTATATCTATTACTTTTTCCTGATTACACACGTTGTTTTAGCCGCAGTGATACTTCCGTTCATTCTATTTACCTTCAACCGGGCCTTCACGGGACACTTTGAACGGCATCGCAAAATGGCGCGCTGGGTTTTCCCGATTTGGCTGTATGTTGCCATCACCGGACCCATTTGTTACCTGATGTTGCTACCGTATTATTGATTATTTTCAAGAACCCCTATTGTCACAATTGTATCAAAGCATGAAATTCCATGCCCGGATTACCCCGCTTTGGCAAACTATTACTATTTTTGTAGTGTTCTAAGGCAAATTGAGCGCAATGAAATATACCAAATACATCCTTTTGACCGCCTTTTTCTTAACCATCGTTGTGGTTGAGATGGCGGCTCAGTGCCCCATGTGCAGAATGACGGTGGAATCCAATTACGCCGGTGGTGGATCTGCTGGTTTGGGATTGAACAACGGTATCCTTTATCTCCTGGCTGCCCCTTACCTCGTTGTGGGTACACTTGCCTTTTTCTATTGGAAACACAAGAGAGATGAGCAGATCGAAGAAGAATTGGCTTGATTTAGTATCGCCATCCCACGGGTATTAAAGTGCGTAATATTCTCAATTGATTAACCCCTTGTTGCTGGTTTCTAACCAGATATCAGATTGTTGGGTTCCCTGTTATTAATTTAAATCCCACTTGTTTGGAGAAAAACACTCCTAACCGTTACTCCTTCTGGAATTTTCACATTTCATCTGTGAAATACCGAAAAAAATTTATTACTGAGGCGGTATGTCGGGAGTTTGTTCGATTTGCTGATAGAGTTCCTGGTCAGTCATCTCCTTAGATTCACCCAGCCAAAACTCCATATTGGGACATTCGTTGTAAAGCTTGTCAACCCTGATGTAAGTTTCTCCCAGCTTCTCCAAAAGCCATTCATTGAAATGCTGAGCCCTTTTGTACTCGGTAGCCAGGTCTTTGATCTTGGTATAATCCTGTTGTAAATTGGCTCTGTGAGGTCTGGTTCTGGAGATTAGCTTGAAGATTTTATACTCGGTGTCGCCACCTCTTTCTGAAAATTCTACCACTTCAGATATCTCACCGACTTGAAGATCGATTACGGAGAAATAAACATCTGGATCGAGTTGCCCGACTTCAAAAAAGGTATTTCCCGTTGCTTGATTGACCTTGCGCCCACCGTTGTTGTAAGATTGTACCTTTTCACTTCCGAACCTTCTCACTGCCCGGTCAAAAGGTATGGTGTCTGTAATTATAAGATTTCTGATGCTGTCGAGTTCGTTTCTCGCCAAATCTTTATCATTTTGAGTGATACGAGGTGTTACAAGGATGTGTCGCGCATTGATGCTGTTTCCTCTTCTCTCCAGTAGTTCAATGATATGAAAACCAAACTCGGTTTCGACCGGATCGGAAATTTCTCCCGGCTCCAGGTTAAATACTGTGGCCTCAAATTCCGGTACAAAAGTACCCCGCCTTTGCCAACCGAGATCTCCTCCCTGGCGGCCGGAGCCCGGATCATCTGAATATCTGATAGCAAGAGTTTCGAAAGTCTCTTCCTGCCTTATTATTTTATCCCGGAGTTCAGTGATCTTATTTAGGGCTTGCTCCCTTTCTTCATGACTGGCTTCCGGTATTTTTACCAGTTCTGCAATTTGTACCTCTGCATTGTAAAAAGGAAGGCTGTCCCGGGGTATGCTGTTGAAGAAATCAACCACCTGAGATGGTGTTGCCTCCACATCCCGGGTGATTTTGGCCTGCATTCTTTCAGCGAGGAGTTGATTCCTTAGTGGTTTTCGCTGGTCCTCTTTTACTTGCTCAATGGTCATTCCATAAAAGTCCTCAAAGGCTGCGACATCCCCTCCCATTTGTTGAACGATACGGTCAATCCTGGCTTCGATCTGCATATCCACTTCCTCCATCGGTACAATTACGGAGTCAAGGATGGCGTGATGGACTAGCAGGTTTTGCGCCAGAGCGTTCTCCAGAACTTCGCACCGGGTACCCACCGGATCTACCTCATCAGGGAAATTTTCCTGTAAGTATTGATACTGTTGCTCCACCTCCGAAAGAAGTATAAATTCACCGCCAACCTGAGCAATGACCCTGTCCAGGAGTTTTTTATCCTGGGCTTGAAGCTCAGTTGTAAAGCAAAACACAGCGGCAATTAGAACCGTTGCCATTGTTGCAGGGAAAATGTTCAAAAACCTTATCATTGATAGTGTATTTTTATGTTGTTACTGCGCATTTCTCGCTGGTAGAGGTCATTCCTGATTCTCGAGGTTAATTCATTGCGCCTCTCCATTAAAATAAGTTGACGCACATGGTCTTCGACTCGCTGCAAAGGGAGTGGTTCTCCCTCCTCGACCACTTACACCACTTTGAGAAAAAAGCGCCGATTTTCACTCACATAGGAAAACTCATAGCCGGGGATAATATTTTCCGCCCCTATTTCTTTATTCGTCATGAGGGAAAATTCTCTGTACGAATACCATTTAGAGGGATCCATTATCCATTGTCCCTGGGCTTCATCTACTTTTTCCTGAACCTCACTGTCTGAGAGATCCAAATCGAATACTTGATTTCTTACTCCCCATATATTTCCCGCACCTTCAGGTAATTTGACCAATCTTGCTTTAAGGTGTGGTTCCGGGGCCAGAAATTGCTCGATATTGTTTTCGTGAAATCTGCGCTTCTGTACAGCTGTAACGGCAGTATCCAGGTTTTCGGTTACCAATCTCGATTCGAGTTCGTGTCGCAAAAGTGCTGCACGGTACTTCTCCACTTTTCTGTCAATGGATGATGTGCCATCGAATTTTTTTTCTGCTTCCAGTAAAAACGCCTGATCTCTGACCCAATTTTCAATGGCTGGTTTAATCACCTTACTGGTGTCGTCATCCGGACCGATAATTCTGAGGAGATGGTCAAAATCACTCTTATACAATTTCTTGTCACCCACCTCAGCAAGCAATTCACCTCGGTTGGTGATTTGCGCGTTCTTGTCGCAGGCAGTGTATGTAAATGAAATAGCCAAAATCAGGGCAAAGGCTATTAGTACTGAGCCTGATATCCCGGTTCCTTCAGATTTTTTCCCAACTATTTCCATTTCTTCATTACCCTTTCCACTACGTCTTTATCCAGTTCTATCGTGTATTTTTCCTTTAGATCTGCCATCCACTCTTTCTCCAGCCTATCCTGGTAGTCAGCGATCACAAATCCGCGAGCCTCCTCCAATTTTCTCTGGCGCGGAGGAATGATGGACTCGACCTTAGAAAATGTAAAACTATCCTCTCCTGTTGGAGTTAATTCCGTTTTACTGCCAACACTCATTTCTAATTGATCCGGAATATTTCTCTCGTCCAGGGTGTCAATTTGCGTGGTGATTTCCATACCTCTCCGGCCATCAAATCTGGAAACCACTCTGGAGTGGTCGTTGTCCTGTGCAAAAGAATACATCCGCTCACTCATTCGCTGGTTTGCATGGTCCATAGAATAAGTTACGATTTTTGCCGTCTCTCGCGTCATGTAATTATGCGCATTTTCCTCGTAAAATTGCCGGAGACCTTCTTCATCTTCGGAAGCCCTGTCCCACACTTTTCTCCTGGTAAGCTCAAATAAAAGAATTCCCTCTTCATACTCCCTCATAAGAGCCCTGAATTCGGGGTAAGTGTCTTCGAGAATAGATTCCTGATAACTTATTGCAGCATCTCCTGAAAATTCTTTGTATAGCTTTCTGACCGCATAATCCAAATCTGTCTCGCGGCTCATCCTTAGACGCATTCTGGTATTTCGTCTCAGGTTTTCTGCAAACTTAGAGAGTTTGTATTCTCGCCCTCCAATGGTGAAAAGGAGGTCATCCTCAAGGTCTTCAGGAACTCTCCAGCGGTAAGAGAAAAACTCTTCATCCAGGCTGGCTATGAAGTCGCTGAGGAGCTCCTCGTTTCGCTCGTAACCCGCCTCCTCTTTGATTCTCTCAATGAGTTCCTGCATGGCTATATCCTTTCTATCGGAATCTTCGAGATGTTGCTCCAAAAGGGGTTTCATTTTTTCAAAATCATCCAGTGGTCTTTTACTGATCCGCTGAATGATGTGATACCCGACCCTGGTCTCTACAGGCCCGGTGTATGCCCCGTCCTCTGGAATGGAAAAGGCGGCATCTTCAAATGAGCGCTCAAATAGATTGATTCCCGCAAAGCCAATGTAACCTCCTCTGTTGGCCGTTGCAGCATCTTCGGAATGCCGCTGTGCCACTTCCCTGAATGATTTTCCACTTTCCAATTCCTCTAAAACGGTATCAACTTTTTCCTCAGGCGTAGGGCCTGAATCCTCGTCGGTGGCAAAGCGAATGAGTATGTGCGCCAGTTCGACTTCCCCTCGCGCGGTGCGACGGTCGTTTACACGTACTATATGGTACCCCATATTGCTTTTGACTGGTTGGCTGAATTCTCCCACTTCTGTCTCGTAAACCGCTGTTTCAAATTCGTAAAAACCCTCGGGTAGGGGAGCAGTCAGGTACCCAATGTTTCCGCCATTTTGACGAACGGAGGGGTCGTCTGAGTGTGCACGGGCAACTTCACTAAAAGATTCGGCTTCAATGAGTTTCTCCCTCAATCTGTTAGCTTCCTCGTAAGCAGCCTGGACGGTGGAGTCATCGGATCCGGGCTCAATTTCAACCAAAAGGTGACTTACATTTATGTCATGTTGTTTTCTCTCAAAAAGTTCCTCAACCAGATGCTTCATTACCTCCTGGTTCATGAGAAAGGATTTGGACAGTTGTCTGCGATAACCCTCTAATTCCTCCCTTAAAGAGGGAAGTGTATCGAGCTCGATCTCCCGGGCCCGGTGTACCTTTAGCTTAAAGTTGACGTACATATCCAGGTAGTCGCGAGCATCTTGCACATCCGCCTGAAATCCCTCCGGATTGTTTTTGTTGAAAATGTACAAAAACTCATCTACCGTGACTTCTGTGTTATCTACGGTGAACAAAATATCACTGCCATCCTGCGGGTAAAGCTGGGCCAGCAAGCACATTTTTATACAAATTATTATCGCCGCTATTTTCATTCTAAAAGGTTATCTATTTTGCTTTCATTAACTGTCCTCCGGCCCTGTAAATTATTTCTAAAGACCTGTAACACATATCAAATTGCTCTTTTCTCTCTCAATACTTCCTTACGGTTATTGATGCACCTTCTTTAGGCCTGTTACCGCCAATAACCGCAATTGAATCAACTGACTTATTTTTAACCAAAAATCAGGTACAGAACTTCTATTAATTCCTGAATTAAGCTTTGAGAACCTGGAATTTCTAAAATTTTCAAGCACCACAATGGTTTTACCTGATAATTTCAAACAGGATGCAAAAATAATAGAATTTAACAACTTTGGTAACCTGCCGGATAACCGGCTAGAGGAAGATGTTTGGTAAGTATTCTTTAGTTCATTTTTTTATCTCGCACCGTACACTTTCATTTCGGAAAAATACTCTGATTGCCTCAATCGAGGATGTCTTTACCTATGTCTTTTCGATAGGTGATTCCCTCGTAGCAAATCTTGTTCATGTTATTGTAAGACTTTGCCACAGCCTCTTTTGAGGTTTTTGCCAATGAACTTATGGCCAATACACGACCGCCGTTGGTCACAATTCCGTCTCCTTGCACTTTTGTTCCCGCATGGAAGACGTGACTGTCTGAGATGTCATCCAACCCGGAAATTGGTTTGCCCTTTTCGACCGGTCCCGGATATCCTTCTGATGCAGCAATTACTGCAGCCGATGAATTGGGCGAAATCTGTATCCCATCACCGGGTTCACCATCGATAGCTGAGATAATATGGCCGACCAGGTCAGAATCGATGCGCGGTAAAATGGCCTGTGTTTCAGGGTCGCCGAGTCTGCAGTTGTACTCAATGACTTTTGGAGCACCCCGGTGATTGATCAAGCCGAAAAAGATGAACCCGCAGTAGGAGATTTTTTCCTTTTGCAAACCCACCAGCGTTGGCTCAATTATCTCCTCAATAACCCGCTCTTTAAGTTTGCCCTTAAAAAATGGGACTGGTGAAATCGCGCCCATGCCACCGGTATTAGGTCCGGTATCACCCTCGCCTATGCGCTTGTAATCCTTGGCTTCCGGAAGCAACTGATAGTTTTTGCCATCGGTGAGAACAAATACAGAGAATTCAGTCCCATCGAGAAACTCCTCCACAACCACTTTTTCCGAGGCTCCTCCAAATTTTCCGTCCAACATTTCAGTCAGGGCCTTTTTGGCCTCTGCAGTGTTCTCAGAGATTATCACTCCTTTTCCAGCGGCCAGACCATCCGCCTTCAGCACATATGGACCCGGATAGCTTTCCAGGTAACTGATGCCCTCCTCGAGATTTTCCCGCGTAAACTCTCTGTAATTGGCCGTAGGTATTCGGTGCTTGAACATGAATTCCTTGGCAAAACTCTTGCTTCCCTCCAGTCGGGCACCCGATTTTCCCGGTCCCAGTATTCGCACTTCATTCAATTCCGGGATTGCCTGCAATTGGTCTGCGAGACCGTCAGCCAGCGGAGCTTCAGGGCCGATAATAACTAGCCCTATGTTCTCTTTGACAATAAAATCCCTTATAGCTTTGGCTTCTTTTAACGGCAGATCAACATTTTTGGCAGTCATTGCAGTGCCTGCATTTCCGGGGCTGACCCACAAATTTTCGACGGTTTTGCTCTGTTGAACTTTGGTGCAGAGGGCGTGTTCTCTTCCGCCGTTACCAAATATCAATACGTTCATATTATTTTTTGCGTAAAGATAAGGCTATGCGGATAGAAGACATGGACAAAAGGGTGTTTAATTCTCTGGTTTTTCCCAATTTGGCAGGTTTCTAATATGGAAATTGTATCACTGGTCTTGAATGGCGATTCTATTTTGCCACTAGCTGCCTAAAAAAGTGGCATAATTT
>PWJP01000069.1 GCA_003559985.1 Saprospirales bacterium | reverse complement strand
GTTTCTCAAAATCCTCAGGTATCCAAAATCCGAAAGGGGATTGATATTTTGGTCGCTACTCCGGGCAGATTGCTCGATTTGATGGGCCAGGGTCACATCCACCTCAGTAATTTGGAGGTATTCGTTCTCGATGAGGCCGACCGAATGTTGGACATGGGCTTTATCAACGACGTGAGAAAGGTGATTAAAGTGCTGCCTAAAAAACGACAGACCCTGCTTTTCTCTGCAACCATGCCCGGTGAAATTCAGGATTTGGCCAAAAAATTACTCCATAAACCGGTGAAGGTTGAGGTAACTCCTCCTTCCACCACCGTGGAGAAAATAGACCAATCGCTTTATTACACCAACAGATCCGACAAGAGAAAACTCCTGGTTCATCTGCTCAAGGAGAAGAACATTGGCTCAGCCCTGGTTTTTACAAGGACCAAGCACGGAGCCGATAAAGTGGCTCGATTTCTGTCAAAAGCCGGATTCAAAGCGACGGCCATTCACGGAAATAAGAGCCAGAATGCCAGACAAAAGGCGTTGGGCGATTTTAAGAAGAATAAAATTTCAGTACTCGTTGCAACCGATATTGCAGCCCGGGGAATTGACATCGACGAATTGAGCTATGTATTCAATTTCGATCTGCCGGATGTGGCTGAGACTTATGTTCACCGTATCGGACGTACCGGTAGGGCCGGAAACGATGGCTCGGCCATTTCGTTCTGTGATCCCAATCAGAAATCCGAATTGAAAGGAATTCAGAAACTCATCAATAACCGTCTGAATGTGGTATCGGAACACCCCTATCCAATGACTGACTCCGAAGAGCCGCCTAAAGCTTCAGGTGGACGAGGCAGAGGTAGAAAACCAAAGAGAAACTTCAAGCGTCGCTCCTCTGGAAGTAAGAGACGCTCTGGTGGTCGCTCTAAGAATTGAGAATTCTAAGGGATTTTAATTTCTGAATTATTCCTGTGAAAAGACAATTGGGCCGGACTTAATCCTCCGGCCCGATTTTTTTATGGGACCCATTGAATTATCTCTCCCATAAGAGTGATTGAGGTAAAAACTCAATCTCCATCATCTGCTGCCGGGAATCGGATCAGGTGCTGAAAACTCAATGAAATTTTGTTGGTTGGGGCTGTAAAGGATACCTTCCTGTTCCGGAATTTCCAACAAGTCCTGCAATGAACGGGGCCGTCTTTGGACATCCCATTTGAAGCCTTCCAACTTGAATTGATCTTCCCTTGCTTTGTGCATGGGTGTCAGACTGGAGCTCGGACTGCCGTAAAATCGTATGTCGGTCACGGCATTGTCTTTGAGGTCGAGCCGTATTCTTGAGCTCTCCGATTTATTGACGCCGATGTAGGCATTGGATTCGTCCAGCGGAAAGTAAAGTGCCTCTGCATTGCCGTCGAGATCTACACGGCTGAGGTTTCCTTCGTCAAACCTGGCGGTGATTTCCCGGCCCTTCATTTGATTGAAAAATACACTGTCCGGGCTGGTGACCACCATGGCATTTCTGCGAATATAAGTCGAGGATATATTGCCGTCGGCCAAAAAAGCGTCAATGGTGTCGCCCGTCAACTGGGTGGTGTCCATCCAGATTATTGGGTTGTCCATCATCCTGAAAAGTGAATCCCGCTCTTGGTGTGCCAATGAATCACAAACCGCCTGAAAATCATCGCGGAAAATTTTGACATTGTAATAAGCCTGTGTTATTCGCTGAGTGTCACCTTCCGTGATAAAATTTTTGCTGTAAATGGTATCTGCCGTCAAAAACATGGTGTCTGTATCGGATGGATAGGTAACCAGTGGCCGTCCTCCGTATGCCATTACTGAACCGGTAGAATCAGAAAATACGGTCTCCTCGCTCTCCACGCGCATTCCGCTTTTTTTATCCCTCCATATCACTTTACCCCGGGCAAAACCATCTCCGTCAGTCTCCCCGTAATACATACTGTCTGCTTCTATCTCGTAATCCTCCTCCGAGACAATTGATCTACCCACCGTATTGAATTGACCTGATTGAAGGTCGTAAATTATTTCCTCTGATCGGATTTCACGCGCTTCTTCTTTGACCACAGCATTGCCGGTTATATGTACTTCTTCTCTCTGGTTGTCGTAAAAAAGGCGTTTAGAAGTGATGGTCCTGGTATCTTTTTGGTAGAATACACTGTCGATCAAAAGCAGGCTTTCATCCCTGTCGTTGTAAATCATGGTATCCGCTCTGGCCAGTTCACCGTTTTTCTTGTATTGGGGGTTGTCAAAAAAGATGGCATCTCCGGTGTGCAGGTTGTAATTTCCACCCTCTGTGTAAATGGTGGCATCGCCCTGCCTTATAAGGGTAGGGGCCACAAAATAGGCAATAGATGATTTCGCATCGTATTCCAGAGACTCGGTCCTCAGGGAAAAATCATCCCCGAGAATATGCACACTGTCGCGAAATAATATGCGCTCGGTATCCAGGTCGTAATCCCCGGCCCGGCTGGTTAATTGGAACTCACCATCTGTCAACACTGCCCCCCTGCGGTAAAATGCTTTGTTGTTGGCAGCATCGTATTCCAGGAAATTGGAGTACAGCACGCTGCTTCCTTGCTCTATGAAAGCTTCACCGGTGAGGTATCCATAGCGCAGGTCTCCGTTGTAGTTCAGCGTATCTCCAAATATATTCAGCGAATCCCCTCTGACAATAATTACATCTCCTGCCGAGTAAAGTAAGTTTTGCCTCAAGACAGAGCTGTCGGCAAAAAAGAAGGTGCTGTCTTGTCTCAACTTTACATTGTGCCGGAGAAAATGGGTGCGCTGGTTTCCCTCTTCAATCACCTTGACATCCACGGCGTCCAACCACTTGATTTTGGACTGACCGGATGGCGGTGGATCGGTGGTCTCAGTCTGCGCATGGGAAACCCCTCCCGGCATGAAGCTGAGTGCGGCAATCACCAGTGCGGGAAAGACGTATTTCATTATATGGCATGCTGCTCTGATGGGCAAAGATATTATCCTACACTTAAACGACGATATGTCGGATTCTTTATCTATCGGGTAATCTTATTATCAGTGTGTCTCCTCGATAGTATGTTTTGCGAGAGTAAGTTCTCTAAAATGTCGGGTTGAAAGTCAATGATTTGGGTGCTTAAGTTGCCAGGTATATTACTTGTTATTCAAAAGCATGGCGGCGGCCTTTCTGGCAATCACCGGGCTGAGGGCAACGCCCATACCGCTGAGCCTTACGGCAGCGAGCACGTTTTCGTCTTTCCATTCGAGTAGTGGGTATTTTTCGCTTCCCGTTCCGATGATACCACTCCAGCTCATCACTTCATCCAATTTAGTATCCCGGTTAAACAGGTTTTCCTTGGCCCATTGTGTCAATCGACTTTTCAGTTCCTCATTAACCCGCAACTCATCGCCATTTTCTTCTTCTGCCATCCAGTGTCTTCCACCGCCGATCAACAGCATTCCGTCCACCGACCGAAAGTAGATATAACCCCTCTCCGCATGGTAATTTCCCTTGAGCGTAAAATTTTCAGGGGTTTTTAAAAGGAGTACAGTGTTTCTGGCGGGTATGACTTCCTGGGAGGCCGGGTAGAGTCGGTTATAAAATCCGTTGGTGGCAATCAGTACCTTTCTAGACTTGATGCGCAGTGAGCGGTTGGTGTTTATGGCGCAGTGGTCTCCCTCTTTGTGAATTGAGCTGACGGCAGTTCCCTCGCACAGGCTCACACCCCGGGAAGTGTTTAAGTTGTTGATGTAGGTCAGTAGTTTTGCGGGTTGTACCTGGCCCTCTCCCCTGATTGCAATGCCTTTTGAGCCATTTTTACCACCGCCAGGCAATTGGTCGTTGGGTAGGGGAGTGTAGGGGCTTTGGCCGGTGGTGCTTTCAATCACACGGTTGATCTCCTGCAGTTGGTCCATGACCCTTTCGTAGAGCATTGGATTGTCCGGGGTGAAAATTTCAGAGCCTCCGTCCCAGGAGATTTGTGCCGCAGAGGCCGGAACCGTGTTTTTTATCTGTTGCAATCCGGCGTAGCGCATGAGCAGGAGTTCCCTGTTTTTTTCCGTTCCCATATTTTCAATGTCCTCAAGCACTTCGGACGGACTTCCGTAGCAGAGGAATCCCGCGTTTCGGGTACTTGCCCCGCGGCTGACAATTTGGTTTTCCAGTATGACTATTTTCAGTCCGGGGGTCATTTGGCTGAGGTAGTGTGCGGTCCAGGCACCTGTAAACCCACCCCCGACAATGCATACATCGCATTCTGAGGGCATGAGTGATTTTTCCCAGTAACTGAATTGCGGATTATTTTTCATAGCTCTTTTATCAGAATCCAAAAAGGACTTACTTTTGGGCAAAATAAATCAATAAAGATGATTCAAAGGATACAAACGGTATTTCTATTTCTTGCCGCAGTTGCTTTTGCAGTAAAATTGTGGCTACCTGTGGCTACCACTCCCGATGATTTCGGTGCAGTAATGGCGGATGGCACTTTTCAAACGACAGATGATTTGTGGTTGACAATATTCGCGCTGGTCGGTGTGATTATCAGTTTCTTCAATATCTTTCTGTACAGACGCCGAAAGTCACAAATGCGGTTTTGTATGACCGCCAATTTATTCGCCATTATTTGGGCAGCCCTGGGTTTTTATACGGTATTGGAACTTGAGGTTCGGGCAGATGGGGCAGCGCAAATTGCTCATGGATGGGCCTTTATATTTGCGCTTTTGGCCATAGTTTTTAACACTCTGGCCTACTATTTTATCAAAAAGGACGAGAAGCTAGTTCGGTCAATGAACAGTTTGCGATAATAAATCCGTCAATCAATACGCGGTCTTGTGGAGTAGTTGACTTTGTACTGTTCAGCTTTACGCAATTCAGTTTTTACATCGGATACAATACCCATGGTGACTTCCTGGTCCACCCGCAGGGATGTGGTGATGGCCGGCACCTGGTTTTCGGGAACTCTGAGCCGGTGTTCTCCGACAAACATGGCAACATCACCAAGACCTCGAATGGCGTCTCCCATTTGGATACGGGGTGATGTTCCGTAAATGTGCTGGTATCGCTCTACGGGTCTTCCGATATAGATGTAATGTACGAGCGATTTTCTCTCCAGGCTGGTAAGCTCGGTTGCCTCCGGAGTGGTTACCTGTACAATAATCTCGGTATCCCTAAGTACCGTAACTACCATAAAGAAAAAGAGCAGCATAAAGATGATATCCGGCAGCGATGCTGTTTGGATAGTCGGGGATGATTTTCCTCTTTTTTTTCTGAATCTTGACATATGACCGGTATATGCTGTGTGATTTATTAATAAATTTTTATGGCATCAATCCTCTTCACCAAACTCTGTCGGCTCTGCCTCTGAAATAATCATGGGAATCTCGCTTCGAATAATCCGCCTTTGCTCGAGAGATAAGTCGTCATAATAGGCACCAAATTGGCGTTGGGAAGCCTCATCCCTCAGCGTGTTGTAGGCAGCCATGATTTCGTTGTAAACTTCGATATAGGCTTCGTATTGAGTCCCTCTGTCGTTTTTCAAAGAAATAACAGCATCAGAGGGACTCTCCGCGAGGTCAGGGTCATCGTTAGGGTTCATAATGAACTCCATTGCCCTATCTTTTAGATTGTCGACCTCAAAAGGTTCACCTCTTACCAACATTTGGTTTTGGGCATTGACCAGGATTGAGAGTACGTTTCGCTGATTGAGATCCACTATTTCGGGCTCATCATCAGACCATGGCGGCAGCCGTACCAGGATACCGCGGTCTTCCATAATGGTAGTTGTGACGAGGAAGAAGATCAGTAGGAGGAAGGCAATATCTGCCATTGCTCCCGCATTGATCTCATTCGACATTCTGTCCCTGGCTGATTTCCGTGCCATGATTATAGAGTTCTAGTTTTTAAACAAATTGTATATCTCACCGGCTACGATTGCCAATGCTGCTAACCCGCCGAGGATTAATGTGGTTGTCAGACCTGCCGAAACCAATCTACTTATACTTTCTGTGATGTCAAATTGTTCAAGGGTGCTTGCGATAGGCCCGTCAAAACCGGGGTCTGCAGCATTGTAAGTGATTAATAACACCACTAATAACACCACAAACCCAATTATCACTTTCAACGATCTTTTGGGTTCTTTTATTAGGAACCAGATGCCAAAAAGTAAGGCAATAAAGGCGTTGACAATAATGAGAATTATGGTTGCTCTCAAACCGAAGTCAAAGAGTGTGGCCTCAGCCTGATCCTCTTCATCCATCATTTCAAATGCATCTACGTTGGTGGTGATATTCACAAAAAAGATCGCCACGATTAAGAGTCCCAAAAGGAAAGCAAATAGCTGTCCGTGTTTGGTCATTATTTTATAAAACTTGGCCATGAGTCCATTTTTGAATGTGATTAATGAAATTTCGGTTTACGCTGATAATCACTTCTGATGTCTAACCATCACATCGATGAACGCCACTGTAGCATCCTCCATTCTGTTGACAATTCAGTCAATTTTGGACACGATGTAGTTGTAGAAAATCTGCAGGATAATGGCTACGATCAAACCAAAAACCGTGGTCAAAAGTGCAACTTTAATACCACCCGCCACAATTGAGGGTGAAAGGTCACCCGCCGCTTCAATGCGATCAAATGCGTATATCATACCGATAACTGTACCCATAAACCCGAGCATAGGTGCAATTGCAATGAAGAGCGATATCCAAACCAACCCTTTCTCGAGCAAGCCCATTTGGACGCTGCCGTAAGAAACGATTGCTTTTTCCACTCCTTCTATGCCCTTGTCTGAATTATTGAGACCTTCATACAGGATGGAGGCTGTGGGGCCGGGTGTTGCTTTGCAGAGCTCTTTGGCACCTTCAATATCTCCACTGGCAACTTTTTCCTCAATCTGATTCACCAGCTTGTCCGTGTTTACGGTTGCGATGTTGAGTGTGATAATTCGCTCAATACAGAAAGCGAGTCCGAGAATGAGGCAAATGAGTACGAGACTCATAAATCGCCAATCACCCGCGATAAACTGTTCTTTCAAAACCTGGAAAACACCGGTTTCTCCGGTAGCTTCTGCTTCCTGCGCCAGAGCAGGGGCGGTGGAAAATAACATCAACCCCAGTGTGAATAGTCCGGCAGTCATCAGTAGTTTACGATTCATAATACGTTTTTTTAAGCTGATTAAATTAATTGCTTTAATTACAAGGGCCAAATATAGGACCTCTCAGATTAAGTGAATTTTAATAATGGCGGAGAGTAAGGGATTCGAACCCTTGATACCCGGTTAGGATATACACGCGTTCCAGGCGTGCGCCTTCGACCGCTCGGCCAACTCTCCCAATAATATCCCCCTCGTTATTCATTCATAACGAATGGCAAAATTTCAAAAAACAGTTGAATATTGCAAAGATTTTCATGGATTTATCAAAAATTAATGTCTCCGTAATCCCCGAAATTTTTCAGATGTAAACCTTTTTTTATTCATTAGTTAAAGACAATCAATGCACTTTCCGTTGTTTTGCGGGACACCTCCTCAATGTCCATGTCAAGTATTTCTGCCAGTTTTTTTCCCACTATGCTCACATAGGCAGGTTCATTTCGCTTGCCTCTGTGGGGTGCGGGAGCCAGGTAAGGTGCATCGGTCTCCAACACTAATTTATCAATACCCGTTTCTTTTATCACTTTGTCTAAACCGCTGTTTTTGAAAGTGAGCACCCCTCCAATGCCGAGGTGAAACCCCATGTCTTTTATTTCTTCTGCTTGCTGCACGGTGCCGGTAAAACAGTGAAATATACCTTTTAGCCGGCCATCCTGCGCCCGGCTTATCTCGGCCATCGTGGTTTCCAATGCGTCACGTGAGTGTATGATAATCGGGAGTCCTGTGTTTTTGGCCCAATCTATTTGCCTCCTAAAGGATGCCAACTGGATGTCTTTGGTTGTATCGTCCCAGTATAAATCTATTCCGGTTTCACCAATGCCCGAAAAATCCCGGCTTTCCAACAACCTTTCCATTTGGTCGAGCACCTCGCTGAAGTCCTCTTTTACACTGCATGGATGGAGTCCGATGGTAGCTTTGCAGAGCTCCGGCTGACTTTCTTCCAACTCGAGCATTGGCTTGACGCTGTTTAAATCAATGTTGGGCAAATAAATTCGCTCGATGCCCGACTTCCTCGCTCTTTTGATTGCCTCTTCGCGGTCTTTGTCAAACTGAGATGCGAATAAATGGGCATGGGTGTCTATGTACATTGGCTACATTCATTTAAAGTGGTACAAACGCGCAAAATTGTTGACTATTATTTCGAGGTCATTTCGCCAGTGGTAGTCCATTGAGTAGGTGTAATTGTATTTTTCAACCATCTCGGCAGATGGTTCGCGTCCCAGGGATTGCCAGGTACAGGCCGGAGGTAATTTGGCTTTGCCTGAGCGCTCTTTCCCTGATGGGTGGTATCCGGCCCATGTTTTTCGACCCATCCAAACAGCCAACCAATCTCTCAGAAATTTCACCCTTTTTCTTAGAATCAGCACCATAAGTGGTAGCACTGGAATAGAAATTGTGTTTAGGACCAGGTCAAATAGCCTTTTTTGAAGTCGAATATGAGGCATGGAAAGGCGGTGATTGATCTGCATGGTAAACAATTCTCCGCTCCGTGAAGAGGAGTAACTACTGATCAGGCTATCCCCCTCAGGAGTGAGAATGCGGTATCTCATCTTTGGCCCCAATTGGTCCATCCATGCCATCATTTGGTTAAATCCTGTATCGGGTCCGCAAAAGATTACCTCGTCGCACTTGTATGCGTGGGCAACCTCAGTCAGGTCCTTTGCAGAGCCTTTAAAGAACGGGTCATCTTCTATCTCCAGGCTCAATGGGATAATGGTACCGGCTTTGTACTCATTGTGCTGAAGTATTTCGAGTGCCTGTAGGATGGTTTTTTTGCCGCCGATGAGAGCTACCGAACGCTCCTTGTCCACGCTGAATGACAGGCTACCGGAACGGAGCACGTTGAAAAGAATTCGGCTGAAAACTGCATATACCAAAACCCAGATACCTGTTGCCAGCAAAACCGCCCTGGACGACCGGAAATAGGGGTCCAGCAATCCATAAACTGCCAGTAGTACCAGCCCACCAAAAAGAACCGCTGCCAGGGTTTGGGTTGCGTTCCTGAATTTAGAGTAAAATCCATTCAGGTAGAGAAAAAAGACAAATACCGCGGAATATAGGGGTAGATTAAAATACTGCATCGAATCCGGGTAGTAGTCTGGAATTCCATGTAATCCGAGACTCAAAACGTATTGTATTCCAAGAGCCCCGATGTAAATGGCCGCAAAATCGATGAGCATCAACCCCTTTCCTGTGAAAAAAGTAATCAATAAACTCAAGATTGCCTTAATGTAGATGCCTGCACGCAGTATAAGTTTGTACAACCTCCCACTCCGGCTGAAGTGTTTATCAGCAAAAATCTCCATGGCTTTGTGAAAGGTCTTAATGTAATTGAGGCTGGTTTTTTTGGTGCTCTCCCCTTTGAAGTGAATAATAGAGGTGTCCGCCATATAAAACACATCGAAGCCCGCTTTTTTAATCCTGTGGGAGAGGTCGATATCTTCCCCGTACATAAAAAACTCCTCATCAAATGCACCACCTGCAGCTTCAATTGCAGACCTTCTCACCATCATATATGCCCCGCAGAGCACATCAATATTGGAATTTTTGTCTGACGGCAGGTGTCCTAGATAATACCTGTTGAATAGTTTGGAGCGGGGAAAAAGCCCGGACAATCCACTTGCCTTACAAAAAGCTACAAAGGGTGTGGGCAGGCCCCTTTTGGATTCCGGTAAAAAATTTCCGCTGCCATCCAGCATTTTGACCCCAAGAGCACCTGCTTTTGGGTTCTCCTCCATGTATTGGAGTGGTTTTGACAGGCTGTCTTCCTTGAGGATGGTATCGGGGTTTAGAAACAGCACAAACTCACCGGAAGATATTTCCATCCCCTGGTTACATGCTACAGAAAAACCTTTATTGTCCCGGTTTTTTAGAAGCGTTATATCCGGGTACTTGGTCTCGATCATTTGAATGGAATCATCCGAGGAGGCATTATCGACTACAATAGTTTCGCACTCTGCCGGCTTTTGAGCCAGCTCGATGGAACGGAGGCATTGATCGAGAAAATACCTCACATTGTAATTGACTATTACGATCGATAGTTTCATAAATGGTAGGAGTGTATTACTCCGCTATTTCATAGGGGATTCGCGCGCGAATCGACCTCCCGAGCGTCATTTCATCGGTGTATTCGAGTTCGCCCCCAAAGGCTACACCTCTGGCGAGAATGGAGACTTTTTTGAGACCTGCTTCAGTCAGGCAGCGAGACACATAATATATAGTGGTTTCTCCATCTATGGTTGGGCTGATGGCCATAATTACCTCCTCCACTCCCTCTTCTTTGCATCTTTTTACGAGACTGTCAATGTTGAGATCCTCAGGGCCCACTCCATCTATCGGAGAAATTATTCCACCCAGCACATGATAACTACCACGGAAATGCCCGGTGTCCTCGATGGCCAGAACATCTCTTACACTTTCTACCAGGCAGAGTAATTTTTTATCCCGCCCCGGATCCAGGCAAATACTGCACACTTCACTGTCGGAAATATGGTGACATTTTTTGCAAAAACGGAGATCGGTACTCAATCTCTTCACGGCATTGGTGAACCTTCCGAGTTTTTCGTCCGACTGATAGATGCAGTGAAGGGCCAGCCGAAGTGCTGATTTGCGACCGACACCCGGCAGTGAAGCAAAAGCCTCAACCGCTTCTTCAAGTATTTTTGACGAATGTTTTTCCATGTGGCGTTAATTCAACCGTAAAGATACTGTCTTTCACGGCTTGAAAGAAAATTAACGCTGCATTTTTGAACTGGTTCATCCCAGTTGTCTTTTTCAATGTATTGATATCCAGCAAAAAACACCTATTTGTAAATGTTAATTGGTGCAGGAGCGTATTGCTTGTTAATACAGCAAAACAATTTGCGCTTTCTACCATTTTATTTCCTTTAGATCGATTTAGTTTTCATAATCCCGCAAAGCTGGTTAATTTAGCGCCTTGAAAAAATGAAGCTATTATGGCAGAAGTAATAAAAATGCCCAGGATGAGCGATACCATGGAAGAAGGGGTAATCGTAGCCTGGCACAAAGAAGTTGGAGATGAAGTGGAACCCGGAGATGTGCTCGCTGAGGTGGAAACCGATAAAGCAACCATGGACCTGGAGAGCTACCAGGAGGGTGTACTCCTTTACATTGGGGTAAAGGAAGGACCTGTTCCCGTCGATGGTGTTATTGCTGTGATTGGTGAGGAAGGAGAAGATTATAAAGCTGCATTGGAGGCAGCTGAAGGATCAGGTGATTCCGGAGAGGATGATGCAGCAGAAAAAAGTGGTGAATCTGCTGATAAGGAAAGTGAGGAAGCCGCTTCGCCCAAACCGGAAGAGTCCGATGCAAAACCCACTGCAGAGAAAGCCACTCAGGAAAAGGAGTCCGCCAGTGATGGTGACAGATTGAAATCGTCCCCGCTCGCGCGTAAAATGGCCGAAGAGGCCGGAGTTGATCTAAAGTTGGTCAAAGGGACCGGTGATATGGGGCGAATTGTTAAGAGGGATGTTGAGAAAGCGATTGAAGAGGGCGTCTCGGCTCCCAAAACAGTTTCAACCGCTGCGCCTGCCGGTTCCTCTTACGAAGAGGTACCCGTCAGTCAGATGCGCAAGGCGATTGCCAAGCGACTGGCCGAGAGCAAATTTACTGCTCCGCACTTTTATCTCAATATCGACATTGATATGTCTTCTGCCATGAAAGCAAGAAAGCGCATCAATGAAATGATACAACCCGATAAGGTCTCATTCAATGATCTGGTTGTTAAAGCCTGTGCCGCAGCACTTAAGCGCCATCCTTCGGTAAATTCTTCCTGGATGGGCGATCACATCAGACGCAACCACGACATCAATATTGGTGTGGCTGTAGCTGTGGATGAGGGTCTTTTGGTCCCGGTAATTCACGCAGCCGATCAAAAGTCTCTTACCCAAATTAATGAAGAAGTGGGGCATTTTGCTGAAAAAGCAAGGGATAAAAAGTTGCAACCGGAAGAAATGCAGGGCAATACCTTTACCATTTCCAATCTCGGGATGATGGGCATCGAGGATTTTACCGCAATAATCAATCCACCAGATGCCTGTATTTTGGCCGTGGGTGCTATTCGAGAAACACCCGTGGTGGAAAATGGAGAAATCAAGCCGGGCCACCGGATGAAAGTCACTTTGTCATGCGATCATCGTGTGGTTGATGGTGCAACCGGGGCTAAGTTCCTCGCCGACCTGAAAAGTATGTTGGAGGACCCACTTAGAATGATCGTCTGAGTTTCCACTAAAAACAAAAGAGTGAGAGGCCGCTGAATTAAGGTTTCTAAGATCAGCGGCCCAAACTGTCTCATTTCAATTTCTTAAGCGCTATTGACAGTGCTGTCCTTGACAGTTTTTTACCTGAAGAAGACTCCTGTCTGACTTCTGCCAGTGCCCTTTTAATGGTGTCGGAGGTGTCGGCAAAGATGGCTTTATCAGACATATTCGCATCGGGCTGCATCAGGTAGGCAAATGCCCTCGCCATTCCGCAATTAGCGATAAAGTCAGGTATCAGGGCCACCTGTCCGTCTGTGAATTCAGCAGTGGGTCCGAAAGAAATTCCGTCGTCAATAAATGGCACATTGGCTCCACAGGAAATAACCTCCAGTCCCTTTGCCATCATGCGGTCCACCTGGTCGCGAGTTAATAGTTTGGAGGCCGCCCCGGGAATAAAAATTTCAGCTCCCGCATCCCAAATAGCCTCATTGGCCCTGTCAAAAGGTACCATTGCATCGTCGTGGAGCTTGTTGCCCTTTTTGTTGAGGTAGAGCTGCTCTATTCTTTCAAAACTCATGCCCTGTGGTTCGATAATTCCTCCCGCAGCATCAATAATACCGACAATGTTGGCACCCATTCGGGCCAGGTAATATGCCGCCGCAGCCGCTACATTGCCCCAACCCTGAATGATGGTTCGCTTGCCTTCAAGCTCTGGTTTGGAAAACAATTCATAGTAGTGCTTGACGGATTCTGCAACGCCATAACCCGTTATCATATCTGCAACGGTTAATTTCTCACCACCCTTGGGGATGTAGCTGTAATCCTTTATCTCCTTGCTGCAGCCAACCCTGAGCTGACCCAGCATTTTTACCCTTTCACCCTCCGATGCCCCATTGAAATGACCGTTTACAACTCCTTCCTGAGGATGCCAGAGTCCGGTGTCTTCCGTGAGGGGTATTACATCCAGGATCTCATCCACATTCAGATCTCCACCAGTTCCGTAGTAATTCTTGAGTATGGGCGAAACAGCTTTAAACCACTTTTTTAGCACCTCTTTCCTTCGTGGATCTGATGGATCAAAATTGATTCCCGATTTTGCCCCACCGATGGGTGGCCCACTCACGCTGAACTTTATTTCCATGACTTTGGCCAGTGACAGAACTTCCTCCCGGGTCAATCCCTCTCGCATTCGGGTACCACCTCCCGCAGCCCCGTTCCTGAGTGAATTTATTACTATCCACCCCTGAGCTCCTGTTTCAGGATCATTCCATTCAAATACTATCTCTGGTGGGGTGTTCAAATATTCCTTGAATTCTTTGTTCATGCAGATTTTTTTGAGATGGCAAATATAATTTATTTGTGAATATTACATACGCAAATTGATGACATCTGAGACCCGGGCAGAGAATTATTTTGGAGATAAGAAAAAATTTCCCACTTTTACATATTAATAAAAATACACATATGTATATTTGTGTCCCTCAATTTTAAAAAGGTAAAGTATGGAAAACTACAGAGATAAGGACGCCGGGCAAATGACAACCGGCAGCAACAGATTGTTTGCCAATATTGATAAAGACCTCGGATTCAGCTTTCTGTCTGCTGCGGGTTCGCAATTCACTGATTTACTCAACCGTGAATTACACCGGTTCAGCAACCCGTGGATTCAGGAAGAAAAGGTCGTATTCCGGGGTGTCAGGAATGATGAAGCTGAATTTAACCCTGTTAAACGTATAGAGGAAAATGACCGGATAGTGGTTTTGGTCGGAGATTACGATTCTCCTGACCGGGAGTTGGAGAGGGCTCTTGCCTGTCAAAGTTCGGCCCTGGTTGCCTGCGATGGTAAGACCGGGAATGAATTTTTGGACAAGCATAGGAAAAACAGTTCACTAAAATACCTTGCCAGTCAACAGCATTTGCTGGTGGATGAGGTTTATGATTGGGTGAAAACTCAGCAGGACATAATGCCATTGGGTAAAATTCGCTCCGGGTTTCGTGAATTGGAACCTGAATTGAGGGAAACGGAATGCTGTTTTTTCAATCTCTCAGCTATTCGTTATGCCGATGCTCCCGGTAAGTCGGGCAGCGATATTTCGGGGTTATCCTCCGAAGAGGCATGCCGGTTATTGAGGTATTTTGGGGTAGGGGACTACAGCAGGGTTTTGTGGATTAATGGATTTGAAGCCGATTCTTTTTCCGCACCATTGACGGCAAATTTGGTCGCTCAATTGGTATGGTATTTTTTAAATGGAGCGGTTCACAGACCCGGCGACTATCCTCTTTCCAGTGAAAATTTGATTGAATATACAGTATCGAGTCACGAAAAATTACCGGATATCAGGTTTTACAAAAGCAGATTTAGTGGGCGCTGGTGGTTTTCGATTGGTACTGAATTCAATTTGATGGAGGTAAAACCCTGCTCTTATGAGGATTACTTGCTGATGTGCGAAGGGGAGATTAGTGATCGAATTGCACTGGCTGTGGAGGTCTGACCCGGCAATTATTTTATGGAATCAGAATTATTTTGAGTCGATAACTCTCTCGAGACCGATCCCTCTGGAGCCTTTGAGTAAGATAGAGTGGTTTTCTAAGCCCTGTTTTTTGAGTTCCTCAGAAACTTTTTCCGCCGAAGGGAAATGCAGGATAGGGGCATCGACATTCAATTTGCCGAACTCTTGTCCCACCAACCACAGTTGTTCGTATTCATCATTTTTTTCTTGTAAGTCGCGAACGAGCTGACGGTGTTCTTCCATACTGTCTTTGCCCAATTCCAGCATATCTCCCAAAATCAGTATTCGAGGATTGGGGAAGTTTTCCAGAAAATGATCGATTGATGCACGCATAGAGCTTGGGTTGGCATTGTATGCATCGAGAAATACAGAGTTGGTTCTAAAGTTGATAATCTCTGACCGGTTTGTAAAGGGCTTGAAAGCTGCGATCCCGGCGGCTATTTCCTCTTGAGAAAGTCCGTAAAAAGCACCGGTAGCAATTGCTGAAACAATATTTGGAAAGTTGTAGCGACCGGTGAGTTGACAATTTATTTCAGTAGATTGATTCGAATCTCGGAGCTTAAAACGGACCTTCATTTCGGGGTAATGAGCCATTAATTTTGCTTGAACGATCAATTCTCTATCGTTTTTCTGTTGTTCGCTCGAACTGTAAAATACCCGGTTAGGAACCTTTGTACTATTGGCTTCCAGATACTTTTCAGCCAGGTTGACCAATGCAGTGCCTTCTCTTTCTGCCAGCTTGTCGTACAATTCACTTTTTGCGCGAATCACGCCTTCAAGTGTTCCGAAACCTTCGAGGTGAGCTTTACCTATATTGGTGATCATACCGATATCGGGTTCTGAAATTTGGCAGAGTTGAGCTATTTCGCCCGGTGCATTGGCGCCCATTTCAAGTACCATGAGTTCGGTTCCGGCTTTGGAGTTTAGTATTGTATAGGGCAGTCCTATCAGGTTGTTGTAATTGCCACCAGTTGCATGGACTTTGTATTTTTGACAAAGTACCGATTTTATTAACTCTTTGGTGGTGGTTTTGCCATTAGAACCTGTCAGAGCAAAAACGCTACCCTCGAATTTTTTCCGGTGGTGATTGGCCAGTTGCTGCATGGTTTTAAGTGCATCGGCAACGACGAAAAAGTCCGGGTGATTACCTGCAATTTTTGGATTGTCAACAACAGCGGCTAGCGCACCATTCTCGATGGCTTTTACAGCAAACCTATTGGCGTCAAAGTTGGGTCCCTTTATGGCAAAGAATATTTCTCCCTTTCTGATTTTGCGCGAATCGATACACACGCCTTTGGAGTTGAGAAAAGTTTGGTACAGCTCTTTCATTTGCGTATTATTCTTGAAAAACCTAAGCAGAAAACCTTTTGCGATATTTCGGCTTAAATGGATTCATCAACTTTAAAATAAACGGATTGGGTCTCAAAAAAAATCCCCGACCTCAAAGATATGAAGCCGGGGAATGAATATTTTATAATATCGGTAAACCCGTTATCTGAATCTCCGCTCTGAGGAGCCGCCGAAGAATTTACCGGCATCGTCGTCATTTCCTTCAGGCCCTCCTGTCCTTGTCATTGCGAGTCGGAATCCGACCGTCCTGGATGAAGCTCCCTGGTCCATAAATCTTCTCTGACTGGGTGACATCCAGTAAGCTCTGTCGGCCCACGATCCACCTTTGATAACTCTTGAATCGTTATTGATGAGTGTATGTTCACCATATGCATAATGTACGAATTCAGAATCACCGTCACCATAATCTCTGGCATCAGCCACATTGTAGTTTGGGCGCTCTTCGAGGTGCCTTTCGGTAACAACTCTTCTCTCCAGTCTGCCGAGGCTGTCGCGTCCAACGGGGCGACCATCTTCATCTTTTACAACTTCGGTAAAAATATTTCCACGGAAAGGATTCAAATCATTTTGATCAACATCTCTGAGCGTTTCGGTTGTCAGTGGTCTATAGACATCCTTAACCCACTCACTCACATTTCCGGCCATATTGTAGAGGCCAAAATCGTTTGGCAAAAATGATTTTACCGGAGCGGGAATGGCTGCATTGTCATTGAGGGCAACGGATACACCCATGTAATCACCACCGCGATGCTTGAAATTTGCTAACATTTTACCCTGATGGCGATCTCGTCGCTGATACCTCATATTGGTACCATCCCAGGGGAATATTCTTCTGTCAGTAAGCAACTCATCACCTCTGTCACCTTGAAGGCCGTGAAGTGCCATAGCTGCATACTCCCATTCAGCTTCTGTTGGGAGTCTGTAGCTTGGGAGGAGGATTCCATCTTCAAAGCGAACTCTACGCTCACCGCCGGTTCTGAGGTCAGGCAGATTTTCTCTAACACTCCCTTCGTACATTCCGGCTAGATATGATTCTGTGTTGAAGTTGTCCTCATCTCTTTGGTCCGGATTGGGATTCAGAATGCCTCTTTCAATCAACAAGTATTCATTCACCCTGTCCGTTCGCCATTCGGCGTAGCGGGTAGCTTGTTCCCAGGAGACACCGACGACAGGATACTCATCATAGGCGGGAAAACGAAAGTAAGTTTCCACAAATGGCTCGTTGTAAGCCAATTCCTCTCTCCATACGAGGGTATCCGGCAGCGCATCCCTGTAAACTTCCGGGTAGGATTCATAAACCCTGTTTAACCAATATACATACTCTCTGTAGTCAATATTGGCTATTTCAGTTTCATCCATGTAAAAGGAAGATACAGTCACCCTACGCGGGGTGTTGTTCCATTGAAACATCACATCTTCATCGGTGAGACCCATGGTGAAAGTACCACCTGGGATAAGTACCAGATTTGGACCTGTTACCTGGCCCTCGTAATCGAGTTTCTCAAATCCACCCCATTCCTGGTCATTGTAGGCCCAGCCTGTGGTTGGAGACCTCTCCTGCTGACGGCAACTGATGAGCACCAGTCCTGCGAAGAGAAACATAATTACGATATTGAAATTCTTAATCATGAGACATTAGTTTTTCACGTGGGTACAAATATACGAACCTATTTTGGATGCCACAAAAATTTTTAATAACCTTAACTTTTGAAGGTTGTATTACTTAAAAACTTTATTTGAAGATTTTATCTATACTTTTGTTTGTCAATCAGCTTATTATGCAGGAATCGGATCAAGGTGTTGAAAACCTTCTCAAGTTTTTTTTGCCAAAACCTAACATTTCAACCGTTCATTCCTGATCTGGCAAGTTTGGTTAAAGCTGATCGCGCCAAAATCATTTATCAGGTGCTTTTCTGTAACTTACCTGAATATGTCCAAACAGTCGGAGTAATCAACGCGCTGTCTGCCGGGTTGATTGTCCAGGTTAATTAAAATACTTATTTCGTGGCTTCCCCGTCCCACTCCTGCAAGTTGGGAAATAGTGAGGTCGTAGGCGTACCCAATTCGGTAAATTTGTTCTTCAAATCCCAGATGGATCTGCACTGCATCAGGGTTTCTACCACTGTGTCTGTAATAGAGTCCTGTGTGAATGCCTGAAAAACGGAGGTTAAATCCGGCATTGATCTGGTTTGCTCCGCCCTGTCTTGCAAACAAAAGATTGGGCGCAAAGTAGTTGTTCTCATTGTGGTCAAGTGCTATTTCCGTGCCGGCCATAAGGGTGTAGAGCACAGACAATCTGGGGTTGTCTGCACCAGGCTCATCTAAAAAACCCACATTGGGTGAATTGAGGTGCCTCAATCCTATGCCGACGTAAAAATCCGGTGAGGAAAACAGCAAACCAAATCCCAGGTCGAAGTAGCGATTGGTCAAATTATCCGGTCTTCTCTCATCTGTGGGTATTGGCTGTCCACCGGGATTTACACGCCCGTGTACGGGGTCCAATTGGTCGCCAAAAACGAGCTTGTCCCAGTCCAAATGGCTCTGAATACCTGTAACTTCAATTCCAGATTGAAAATAGGTGTCTGAACTCAGTCTCAATCGGTAGGAGTAATATCCGGATACCCTGGTATTGGTAATGATGCCATCCCCTGCATTGTCACTTAATATGAGTCCCCCAAATCCTGAGTTGATCCGCTCAAAATACTGACTGTATGCAAGAGAGTAAGTCCTGTAAGCGGATGAAAACCCGGGCCATTGCAATCTGAACGAAGCCCCTATCAAAGGGGAATTGGTCGTTCCTGAAAAGGCGGGGTTAATTTGCATGGGCGTGAAATAATACTGGCTGTATATGGGGTCCTGGCTGTAACTACTCATCGGTAGTACAGAGAAAATAAGTGCCCCCAAAATTATTGCCCGGAAATATGAAACCATGTTCCTCCGCCTTTTAAGTCCTTACCAAACAAAGATACGCCTTTTTCTGTTGCACAACGGTTTCCGTTTAACCCTCAATTTCCTGGAAGTCAATATTCTTTTTTTAATGTTAACTTCATACTAAATGCCCCATCATTAGGTTTTTTTAGCGGGATTGACAAGGGCTGTGATTTTTAGAGAGTTGGTTTTTGTAAAAATTACACCCATTGGTCTGAAATTATTTGCGATGGCTATCGTCTTAAATTTTGACTCGTTTATCAATCCCTTATAAAATGGTCAGCTTATATAAAACCAATAAGACGCTTCAATGAAAATAACTAAGTACCACCCTGATTTTAAACTGTTTTCTCAAAGGAAAGCCACCAGAGGACTTGTGTTGAGTGATTTGACTGAGGTTTGTACAGTTTGCAGATATAGTATGGTGCTATTCGTCTTTGCAATGTTTATTTCCATCTCCACTGCTGCAGCTCAGGTGGTTTTGAATGAGCAAGTTGATTTAGAGTGGTACGACCACCCCATCCCCGAGCTTAAAAATATGGATGAGCCGGTATTGATGCCATATTATAAAGACGCTCTGTTTTCATCCAATGAGTTGCCCTACCCAATGTTTGCCACTCGATTTGAAGTACCCGGTCCTGGTGAGCTTGAAATTGACTTGCGCATCTTGAGTTCTTCCGAATCTGAATTTAGTGTATCCCCTGAAGTTGTCAAGGGACTGCCGACTAGTGTGCAACCATCCTATGTTATTGAAAGTGAACGCGGTAATTATTACGCGAGGGTGTTTTTCAAGCCATTTGTCTCCAATTCTGCCGGAGGTGTTCTGTTGTTGGAGTCTTTTACTGTGTCCGCTTCATTTTCACCAGGTGACGATGGAGCCTTTGCATCCACCGGGAGAAGTGGTTTCAAGAATCAATCAGAACTCGCTGAGGGGGACATTTATAAAATAGCAGTTCCTTCTGCGGGGTTGTACAAAATAGATGCCGCCTTCCTGAGTGATGAACTCGGATTGCAGGCCTCAGAAATTCCCGTGGACAAAATTCGCGTATTGGGCAATCGAGGTGGCATGTTGCCGCAGTTGGCCGGTGCTGAGCGGGTCGATGACGTAGAGGAATTGCCCACCCGGTTTGTGGGGAGTGGTACACATATGAGTCAGGGGGATTATTTGCTCTTTTTTGCAGAGGGTCCCCAGAATTGGACATACCTGGGCCATCAGGACACATTTGATAAGCCCAAAAACATCTACGACGACCTGAATTATTACTTTATCTCCATTGGAGAAAAGGAGCGTTTGGATATTCCTCAGGCGGGATCTCTATCAGGTTCGGAACAGACTTTTGATACGTATGATTTTCTTCAGCGGTACGAGCGTGACAGGGTAAATGTGATGGGTGCCAATCCTGGCTTTTACGGCAGTGGTCAGCGTTGGTTTGGAGACAACCTGAGCAACATCAGACAAAAAGACTACAGTTCGGAATTTGACCTCGAGGGCTTTGTCCCGGGTACGGATTTTAAAGTTTACACGGAATTTGCCATCCGATCTAATCAAACTTCCACTGCTCGCCTAAACATAGGAGGAGAGAGTTTTACCACCACGGTTTGCAGTGGTAGCAATTGTAGTGTAACGATTACCAGTGTAATTGGAAGATTTGCGATTCTGGGAAGTTTTGAAGCTATTAAAACGGTGGGTTCTAATCCGCTATCAGTTCACTTTGAAATTCCCTCCACGGGTTCTGTTTCCGAGTCCTGGATGGATTTTATTCAGATAAGAGGTAAAAAAGAGTTGGCTTATCATGGAGAGCCGCTTTTTTTCCGGGATAGCAGAAGTCTGGATTATAATATTTCCTCTTTTGAAATGAGAAATCCACAGAGCAGTGATATTCATATCTGGGATGTTACTGACCCTCATTTTGTTACGGAAATGCCTGTTGAATCAAATGGGCAAAGTGTACGCTTTTCCTTTTTCTCAGATGAATTAAAGCAATTTGCGGCCTTTCATCCCTCCTATGACTTCCCTCGTCCAAAATTTATTGAAGAAGTACCCAATCAAAACCTTCACGGCATTGAAACTGCTGAATTGGTGATTGTTTACCACGAGGATTTTGAAAGCGCTGCCAAAGAGCTGGCTGAGCACAGACGCAATTTCAGCGGCCTGGAAGTAGTGGCAGTTCCTGCGCAGCAGGTTTACAACGAATTTGGTGGTGGATCACCGGACCCCACAGCCATACGCGATTTTGCGAGAATGTTTTATACCCGGACAGACGATTTCAGGTATTTGCTTTTGTTCGGAGATGGGAGCTATGATTACCGGGGACTCATGGATGGTCTGCCCAATCAAAATTTTATCCCGGTTTATCAGACACCTCAATCCCTGCATGCAATTTCGGCATTCCCATCCGATGATTACTTCGGATTGCTGGACCCAAACGAAGGAGCCAATTTAGTGGGTGGTGTAGATATAGCAGTGGGTCGCTTGCCTGTGCGTACGGAGCAAGAGGCACAAGATGTGGTCAATAAGATTATCTCTTACGATACCAACCCAGAATCCCTTGGAGATTGGAGGCTTAACCTTGGCTTTGTAGCTGACAACGGAGACAACAATCTCCATTTAAATCAGACCAGAAGTCTGGTAAGGCGCACAAAAGAAAACCACCCGGAATACAACATTGAAAAAATATTTTTAGATGCTTTTGAGCGCGTTTCCACACCCGGTGGCAACAGGTTTCCCGACGCGAATAAGGCATTGAACCGAATGATGAACCGTGGCCCCCTGGTCATCAATTACCTCGGACATGGTGGTCCTGCAGGTTGGACGCAAGAACGAGTTTTACAGGTGCCGGATATTTTGTCCTGGAGTAATTCAGATCAGCTTTCCCTGATGATTACCGCGACTTGCTCATTTGCCAATTACGACGATCCGGCCATCACTTCTGCGGGTGAGCACACCTTGCTAAATCCCAACGGCGGTGTGTTTAGCTTGTTGACTACCACCAGATTGGTATATGCTTTTCGTAACAAGCAACTTAACAGAGAGGTGATTACAAGGCTTTTTGTCAATGATCAGCAGGACAGACCTTCCATAGGAGAAGTGATGCGGCAGGCAAAAAATGCCAACAGCGCTGATACCGTCAATGTGAACTCAAGGAAGTTCACCCTTTTGGGAGACCCATCGCAAAAACTCAACATACCCGAATACAGAGTGGTTACGACCTCTGTTAACGGAGTAGATATAGACCAGGAAGCACCGGACACACTCAAGGCCATGCAGCATGTGGTGATTGCTGGAGAGATAAGAGACCATCAGGATGAACTCCTTGGTGATTTCAATGGAGTGATGGAATTTACGCTTTTTGACAAACCGGTGGTCGAATCCACCCTCGGACAGGGCTCCGGCAGCCACAAAAGTGAATTTGAAGTGCAGAATAAAATCCTCTTCAAAGGAAGTGCCAGCGTGGAGGCCGGTCATTTTACAATTGAGTTCAAAGTTCCATTGGATATCAATTACGAGCCGGGCTACGGGAAAGCCAGTTATTTTGCTTACACAGACGATATGCGGACAGCCGCCGGTGCCTATGAAGACCTGATTGTTGGAGGATCTGTGGATTCACTTCCTGAGAATGTGGAAGGTCCAAAGGTAAGGCTGTATATGAATAATGAAAACTTTGTCTCAGGGGGAATAACTGATGCCAACCCCATCCTGCTGGCAAAACTGGAAAGTGAAGTGGGCATCAATGTGACCGGAAACAGTATCGGTAGAGAATTGACTGCATACCTCTATGGTGAATCATCAGAAAAAATAACCCTCAATGACTACTACCAGGCAGAAATGGATGATTTTACCAGAGGAGAAGTGAGGTATCCATTCAGAAACCTCGAAGACGGAAGTTATGAGATTAATATTATTGCCTGGGATATTTTGAATAACAGGGGTGAGGCCAGTCTTGAGTTTGTAGTGGCCAGTGACCGGGACAGGGTGATACAGCATTTGTTCAACTTCCCCAATCCCATGAGTGACCATACAGAGATTCAGTTTGAGCACAATCTGCCACCGGGTAAAATGGATATCAGAGTAACTATTTTATCGGTTGATGGCAAATTGGTTGGAGAAATGGAGAGTTCGGCTTTTTACGACGGATACAGGGTTACAGGCCTGAAATGGGATGGAACGACCCACTCGGGATCGCCACTTCCCAATGGCCTGTATTTTTACAATGTGCAAGTCCGTACAGATCACCCGGACGCAGATAATAAAACAGTCAAAAGCGAGTTTGAAAGACTTGTAATAATGAGATAGGATTTAAGCCGTTCATTTGACGAAAAAATTGTAATTTTGCGGAACAGAGAATCCTTGATTCTGAGAGATTTGGAAGCAAACCTTATAAGGGAATCTTCAATTGGTGGTTTTCAAAACTCTAATCGCAGGGTAAAACTATCAAAAACTGACAAAAAAATAGTGCCGGTCAATACCTAAACCAACGGTCTTATTATCACTGACATGAAAGAAGTGTGCTTTATTATTTCAACCTCCACTCATGTGACTGATGAAAAAAATAATCTAATGAAATTAATGAATCAAATGTTGAAAAGTACCAATGTGTTTTTCCTGCCATTGATTGGGATGGCATTCTTTTTGGGCGTGCAGGATGTGCAGGCCAACGAACCGTGCAGGTTTGATCCTTTTGAAAACAGGTGGATAGGCGATTGCCCCAGACCTGTCGTGTCAGCAGTTCCGTATTTGAGAATTGCCCCGGATGCACGAAGTGGTGCCATGGGAGATGCTGGAATCGGTGTTTCTCCCGATGCCAACAGCATCCACTACAATGCTTCTAAACTGGTCTTCGCTGAGGATGATTTCGCACTTTCTGCCACTTACACTCCATGGTTGCGCGGACTGGTAAGAGATGTTTATCTTGCCCATCTCGGTGGCTATTATAAGTTAGATGATATGCAGGCCCTGGGTTTTTCACTTCGGTATTTTTCCCTCGGAGACATTCAATTTACCGATCAAAGTGGTGAACCACTCGGTAATGGACGACCCAATGAATTTGATATAAGCCTCAGCTACTCCAGAAAACTGGGTGAAAACTTTTCAGCAGGTGTGACCGGTAGGTTTATTTACTCCAACCTCGCGGCCGGCCAAACAGTCGAAAGTGTGGAGATCAATGCCGCTACTGCCGCCGCAGTGGATATTTCCATGACGTACAACACTGTACTGAGTCCCACTTCAGACCTTTCTTTGGGACTCGCAATTACCAATCTCGGTT
>PWJP01000098.1 GCA_003559985.1 Saprospirales bacterium | reverse complement strand
GTCGAAAGTGTGGAGATCAATGCCGCTACTGCCGCCGCAGTGGATATTTCCATGACGTACAACACTGTACTGAGTCCCACTTCAGACCTTTCTTTGGGACTCGCAATTACCAATCTCGGTTCTAAAGTTTCTTACACCAGGTCACAGATCAAAGATTTTCTTCCCGGTAACCTGGGTATCGGCGGTGCCTGGAATATTAATTTTGACGACTACAACCGTTTGACTATAGCACTCGACTTCAATAAATTACTGGTTCCCACACCCCTGGACCCTCTGGATGACGGCTACCTCGAGCGAAGAGAACAGTCCGTAATGAGTGGGGTAATCAGTTCTTTTGGAGACGCGGGGTCCTTTAGAGACGAATTGAGAGAAATTAACATTTCCGGTGGTATAGAGTATTGGTATGTGGATCAATTTGCTGTAAGAGCGGGATATCACCACGAGCACGCTCTCAAGGGTAACAGGAAGTTCCTAACGCTTGGATTTGGAGTTAACTACAACGTATTTGGTTTGAACTTCTCCTACCTGGTGCCGACCAATGCTCAGCGGAACCCACTGGATAATACCCTCCGGTTCTCGCTTCTTTTCAACATGGAGGCATTTGAGGAAGGTGCTTAATTAGCCTTGTAAAAAATACATCAGTAAGTGAATTTACTGAAAGAAATAAAAAAGCCCCGGACCTTTGAAGGCCGGGGCTTTTTTGGTATGTGGGACTATAAGCCGGATTCTGTTGCACCCAATGGGTACAGCCTGTCATTTATCTTATCTGCCTACCCCTTGCGCCAGCCCTGAGGCAATTGGACGAGTAACCCAACTCACAATGAAGCGCAATGTACATGGCATTTCAACCCGCAAGGTTTGTCCAATTCCGGAATTACTCCCAAAATTCGTGCGCTCTTACCGCACGTTTTCACCTTTACCGCAGCAAACCGCGGAAGTATAGTTTCTGTGACACTGTCTGTATCGCGCCGTTGCGCGACCCCGTTTATTAAGCGGTACGGCACTCTTCGTTGTCCGGACTTTCCTCATCTCCTAAGAGATGCGACAGGCCGTCTCACATACCGTCTTTACAACAGTCGAAAGGGAATATTGATTCCTGCATGAGGTAATTTAAATGGTACGCGGAAAATTAATTTGTCACATTCTAATTTATTCTAATAATTAATTATCTGAAAAATAGTAACTTTGCAACAATTGTAAAGGGTTGTTGGCGTGATGAAAAACATTTTTCAAAACCATTTGTCATGGGTCGGCTTAGTCACCGGGATTCTATTCCTGGTAGCTTTTGGTGGAGTAATCCTCTATCACAATACTGATACGAAGTCCGGCATTTTGGAGGAATGGGAAGTCAACCAGAGTAATTGGACCGATGCCGCCCGGACATTTTTAGATGGCTCAGAGGCAGACCAGGCCATCTCTTCAATCCCTAAAAGTACGAATTCACCCTATTCCCCTCAATTGATTCTCTTTGAGGGAGACGGTCCTGTGTATGTCCATTCTACAATTTGGCTGCCCAAATCAGAAAAATGGTCAGACAGTGATGCGACCTATATTAGCCAAAGAGAACACATTGCAACCGGAGAGTTTTACTTCACGGCTACTGATGTAGAACTGGATAGGCGAGCCTTCATCCTTTTTCCTCTCTATTCCCCGGATGCCGGAGTGCATGAAAAAATATTCCGGTTAAACTATCCGGCATTTGTTCCCTTCGAACTTGAATTTGAGGTTGTCGATGGGGCTTTGATACCGGTTGTAGATGGTCCTGTAATGTCTTCTTCAATTAGATTTTGGTCTTCCATTTTTGTGATATTTGGATTCCTCTCTGTGATAATTTTTGCGGTGTTGTATGTGTTTCAGCGGTTTAAGCAACTCTTTGTGAAGCCTTTGAAATTTTTGTATATACTGCTACCAGTCATCCTTATTAGATTGGTATTGCAGACTGATGCCCTGGCAGAAGTGAATGAAGGACTTAGAATATTCGGGAGTGGCTTGCTTGAGTGGGGAGGTAATTGGAGTCCCGGACTTTTGATAATTGATTTTCTGCTTTATTTTCTGGTCGCCATTGTTTTTTTGAACATCCCTGTTTTTAGCAAAAAGGGGCGCCAGTTTGCTCCGGGGATTCGCGCACTTCTGACTGTGGGCGGATATTGGGTCATTATCTGCGGATGGATTGTTTTCACCCTGGTGGTGGGAATGGTGGTAAATCAGTCCACCATCAATATGGATTTGGACAATGTTTTTACACTGGACAGATACAGTTTTTCGGCTTTGGCGGGAATCCTGCTGTTTTTGGTTTCTCAGTTTTTGATAAGTATTAAGCTCGGTGAGATCATTCACAACCTGGGGATTCCCCTCAATAACAGGATTATGGCGATTGGAGCAGCTGCACTTTTAAGTTTGCCCCTGTTATTACTGACGCAAACCAACCTACATCCTTTCCCCTTCTACCTGGCTGTTTTCCTCTTCGTCTTTTTACTGGACCTATTCTCGGAAAAAGTCAAGGTGGGGTATCCGTGGATATTCCTATGGTTGTTGGTGTTATCTTCTTGCACGGCTGCTCTGATATACAAATACAGTTTGGACAATGACTTCGAGAAGCGCAAGACGCTTGCCGGCAATTTTAAGACAGCGATTGCAGAGGGAAACGCCGACGTGGAAACATTCTATCAGATATCAAGGGAGTTGAGAAAAGGCGGGGAAACCGACCTTGATTTTGCTGTTTTTATTGATTCCACACAAATCTGGAGCAACAATCCGGTGTATCCCAATCTGCTGACGGGGGTTTTTGCTGAAATGCCAACGGGTCAACTCAGCCGGATAAACCGCCGTACAGAGTTACTGATGGAATTGGATACAGATCAAAATGCCCATTTGATTGCCGGCAGGTATTCCGCCGATATTTCCAGACCAATTTCCGTTTTCTCCTACCTGTTCTTTTCACTCATTCTCTTTGCAGCCGTTCTGGGATTGCTCAATAAAAAATTGGCGGTGTTACCCAACAGGTGGACCATAGAAATATCGGATCGCCCCTCCCTGCGACGAAAAGTACAATTTCTGGTCGTTTCTCTGACGGTGGGTTCTTTTGTGCTTGTTGGCTTCATTACCATTTATTTCTTTCAGTTCAACGACCAGCGTCAGATTGAGACCAGTTTGCTCGACAATGCGCAAAATATACAACGATTGCTCAGCGAGGACAATCCAAATTCCGATTGGTCTCAAACGCTGCAACGAGTGGCTTCCGAATACAAGTTGGAATTGGGTCTTTACGACGGGAGTGGCCAATTGATTGCTGCTTCTCAAAAGGATGCTTTCACGGCTGGTGGGTTTCCCGGTATTCTCACTGCTTCTTTGTTGGAAAAGGTTGGGCGCTCACATTATTTTTCCAACGGGCTGCACCCCCGGTTTTCAGAATTGAAAATGCTGTTGAAACAATCTAATATTGATGGTGAGAAACACTATTTGCTTTTGGGACCCGATCCGGTCTTCAGGCAGCAGGCAGGCTCAGTCAATGATTTTTTGAGTCCTTTAATCAATGTCTTTTTGTTCCTGTTTTTGCTCTCCGGTGCGCTGGCATTTGTGTTGTCGGATAGTATTACAAAGCCTTTACTGAGAATCAGGGACAGCCTGAATAAGGTTAAACTTGGCAAGCAAAATGAACCTATCGATTGGAAAAAGAATGACGAGCTGGGTGAGTTGATTGATGATTATAACCGTATAATTAAGGAGATTGATGAGAGCGCCAAAATCCTTGCCATGACGGAGCGCGAAGTGGCCTGGCGGGAGATGGCCAAACAAGTAGCCCACGAAATAAAGAACCCATTGACGCCCATGAAACTGAGTATTCAGCATCTTCAGTATGCCTCGGGCCGCGATCCGGAGAGGTTGAGTGAGTTGATCGAGCGAACCAGTTCCACTTTGATAGAGCAAATAGACAATCTCTCTCGCATTGCCTCTGAATTCTCCACTTTTGCCAAAATGCCGGAGGCCATGAATGAAAAGGTCAACCTCAATGACCTGGTCAGCAGTGGCCACGAATTGTTTCGCAACCGGGATGATATGGATATTGCCCTGGTGGTTCCCATTGATGAAATTTACGTTTATGCAGATAGAAACTACCTGATGCGGGTACTGACCAATCTGGTGAAAAATTCCATCCAGGCCATTCCGATGGAGAGGAGGGGCGAAATCAAGATCAAACTCTACCAGCGGGCCGATCAGGCCATAATTGAGGTGGCAGACAATGGCTGCGGCATTCCGGAGGAGGTCCGGGAGAAGGTTTTTAAACCTAATTTCACCTCTAAAAACAGCGGCACCGGACTCGGACTGGCCATTTGTAACAACATCGTGGAATCCTTCCACGGCCGTATTTACTTCGAAACAGAAGTTGATGAGGGCACCAGCTTTATTGTTGAACTGCCCAGAATGCGAAGCTCCGAAGACCAAAAGCCCAAAAAACGTGTGGAATTGGACTGATCTCAAATACCCATCTTAGAACCACTTTGCCCCATTTTTGTCTTAATGAACGAAACTTTGGCCGTGTGATCTTGCTTATTTTTAGGCAGCTCCAATTTGGGTGCTTCCTGAAAGCACAAAAGGTCACTCCCATTGATGACTCAATCATTTTATTTCTTTCGATGTCAAAAACCAAAACAGTAGAAGAAGGTAAAAAAGCCGTGGTTATTGGTAGCGGAGTCGCGGGACTTGCCGTGGCTGTGAGATTGGCTGTCCGGGGATTTGAGGTGGTGGTTTTTGAGAAAAATGACAAAGCCGGCGGAAAATTAACCGAACTGCGGACGGGCGGTTATCGATTCGATGCAGGCCCATCACTTTTTACCATGCCACAGTGGGTGGATGAGTTGCATGAAATCGCCGGTGAAAATCCGCAAGATCACTTCAGATACAATCGGTTGCCCGTGGTCTGTAAATACTTTTGGCAGAATGGAAAAAAGCTGGAAGTGAGCGCTGATTTGGAAAAAACAGACAAAAGGGTGGTCGAGGAATTTGGAGAAAAGCCTGGGACACTACAGAATTACCTCCAAAAAAGCCGGAAAAAATACGAGCTAGCAGGGGAGATTTTTCTGAAAAGGCCACTTAATCGCCTGAAAACCTGGACGAATAAAAAGGTGTTCCGTGCGCTGGGGCACCTTGGAAGATACGACTTATTTAAGAGCCTCCACAAGACCAATCGATCCCACTTTAAATCTCCCGAAATGGTGCAGCTCTTTGACCGTTACGCCACCTACAATGGTAGCGATCCGCACCGGTGCTCGGGTATGTTTTCCATGATTCCTCACATCGAGCTCCACAAGGGGGCTTATGCGCCGGAGGGTGGAATGTATGCAATCACTGAAGCCATTTATCAATTGGGTCGCAAACTTGGGGTCCGGTACGTCTTTGGAGAAGAGGTGAGTAAGATACTTTATGAAAAAAACCGCGTGGAAGGTGTTGAATTGAAATCCGGAGAGCGGGAATTGGCGGATGTGGTTGTCAGCAATATGGACGTACAGTTGACCTACGAAAAGTTGCTTCCGGATGTGAAAATGCCCCGTCTTAGAAAGTACGAGGAGCGGTCGAGTTCGGGCTTTATCTTTTACTGGGGAATCGGTCGAAATTTCCCGCAACTGGATGTGCACAACATCTTTTTCAGCAAAGACTACAGGAAAGAATTTGAAGCCATTTACCGCGGTGAGTTCAGTGACGATCCTACCATCTATGTCAATATCACCTCAAAGTACAATCCCGCTGATGCACCGGAGGGCCGCGAAAATTGGTTTGTTATGATAAACGGACCCAATGACAGTGGCCAAAACTGGGACGAGGTTCGCGGGGAACTGCGAAAAATGGTGTTGGAGCGTATGAAGTCGGTGCTAGATGCAGACCTTGAAACATACATAGAATGCGAGGAGGTCCTCGACCCGGTTCGCCTGGCTTTAAAGACACTCTCTGCTGACGGTGCGCTTTACGGAAGCAGCTCCAACAGTATGATGGCCGCATTTCTCAGACAATCAAACAAACACGCCCGCCTTAAAAATCTTTATTTTTGCGGGGGTAGTGCACATCCCGGGGGTGGCATTCCCCTTTGTCTCTCTTCTGCCCGCATTGTAGATGAATTGTTGGACGAAGGTCTCTGAGGAGCCCTGGATTTTTTAACCTAAACAAATGAAGCGATGGATAAAAAATTGACAATCAAAATGAGCATTGCCGTTTTGGCGATTCTTTATGCAGTTGGAGCAGTGGGAATTGCCTTCCGCCTGGTTCCCGGACTAGCGGCCCTGACTTCCCTGCATCTGTTTATCAGTTTTCTGTTTCTCGTTTACTGGCACGAAAAAAAGGGGGT
The DNA here is from genome assembly GCA_003559985.1 of Saprospirales bacterium. Taxonomy (GTDB): domain Bacteria; phylum Bacteroidota; class Bacteroidia; order Chitinophagales; family Saprospiraceae; genus PWJY01. Next base: position 804 of record PWJP01000098.1, on the reverse strand, counting down.
GTTTTTCTGGTTTTGGCTCATGATCGCTTATCTTATCGGGACTTTGGTAGAGTATTTGGGGGTGCAATACGGCTTTTTATTCGGCAGCTATGAATACGGTGCCAACATGCGCCCGGTAATCGCCGGAACTCCCATTATCATCGGGATCAATTGGATACTCTTGTCTTACTGCTTCACGCGCATAGTAGCTCGTTGGGCACCGCGGAAGTTCAGTATGTTTGTCATTGCTGCCATTTCGGCGACCTTAATGACAGCCTTTGATGTACTGATAGAACCCGTAGCCATTGAACTCAATTTTTGGTCCTGGGAAAAGGGCTACGTTCCGCTGACCAACTACGCGGGATGGTGGATAGTGTCACTGGTGTTGAACTTCCTTTTTGTGAAAATGGGCGTTGAGAATGGTCGCAACCCCATTGCATTTTGGGTGCTGCTTTTTCAACTGTTTTTCTTTGTCTTTGTTTATGTATTCAGAGTAATAGCATAAGAGAATTATGATTACAGCATTGTGGTACGGATTGATTGTGATACTCACATTTTGCGCAATGGAGTTTATGGCTTGGTTTGCGCACAAATATATCATGCATGGCTGGCTCTGGAGATGGCACAAGGATCACCATGATCCCAAATTCAAGGAGGGCCACTTTTTTGAAAAAAACGACCTGTTTTTCATGGTCTTCGCAATACCGAGCGCTGCGTCTTACATCATTGGACTGGCCACTCCTCATTTGTGGCTATTGTTTGTGGGAATTGGGATATCCATTTATGGCCTCGTGTATTTCCTGATTCACGATGTGTATATTCACC
>PWJP01000115.1 GCA_003559985.1 Saprospirales bacterium | reverse complement strand
CAGCAGTTGGAGTTCAATAAAATTTTTGAGGAGCAAATTTTTCCCGATTTGCGCGATCACGGCATTTACCTGCTGGATCAAAATGAACTCTCTGACATTCAACTGCAGTTCATTGACGACTATTTCAAGGAACACCTCCTTCCCTTTGTGCAACCCGTTTTGCTCATCGAAAACAAGGTGCGGCCATTCCTCAATAACGGGGCACTTTACCTGGCCGTTCAACTCGAAGATAAAGGTGATGAAGTAGAGGAGGAGAACACATTTGATGAATACGCCATCGTAAAAATTCCCTCTGACCACATGCCCCGGTTTATAAGGCTGCCATCGGTGGGTAAAAGGTACGACCTGATTATGCTGGACGACGTGGTGCGCCACAGTATCGAAAAGTATCTGTTCCCCGGTTTTAATATTCTGGGGTCCTATTCTATCAAGCTTACCCGCGATGCAGAATTGTACATAGATGATGAGTATTCGGGGGATTTAGTGGAAAAGATAAAGAACAGCCTATCCAAAAGGAATGTGGGCCCTGCCTCCCGATTTGTGTACGACCGCTCCATGCCCCCTGACATGCTGAAGTTTCTCATGGGGCTCCTGGACCTGGAGAATTTCGACCTTTTGGAGGAGGGGCGCTACCACAACAATTTCGACTTCTTTTCCTTCCCGGATTTTGGCATGGACCAGTTGAAAAATATTTCCCTGTCGCCGCTGCCGTATCCGGGGTTGGAAGATGTGGACAATATTTTTGAAGCCATCAGCGAGCGGGACCACATCAATCACCCTCCCTACCACTCCTATGAATCGGTAATTCGGTTTTTTGAGGATGCAGCTCAGGATCCTAATGTCACCCATATAAAAGTTATCCAGTACCGCGTGGCTAAAAAGTCCAGGATTATGGATGCACTTATCAAGGCGGTGCGAAATGGAAAGCAGGTGACTGTTTTTATCGAGGTAAAAGCGCGTTTTGACGAGGAGACCAACCTGCGGTGGGGCGATACACTGCAAAAAGCCGGTATCAGCGTGCACTACAGTTTCCCTGGACTCAAGGTGCACTCCAAAATGGCGCTGGTGAGGCGCATGGAAAACGGCTCTGCAAAGCTGTATTCCTACGTCAGTACGGGTAATTTTCACGAGGATACAGTCAAAATTTACAGCGATATAGGGTTGTTCACCGCTCACAGTGGCATTACCTCAGAGGCCGCCAGGCTTTTCGGTTATTTGGAGACCGTTAAATTGCCCGGGGAACCTTTTGAACACTTGCTGGTAGGTCAGTTTAACCTCCGCACCGAATTGGTCAATCTCGTGAGACAGGAAATCGAAAATGCTAGAGTGGGAAAGGAAGCCCGCATCATTCTCAAGATGAACAGCCTGCAGGACCCCGCTATGATTGACTGGCTGTATCAGGCGAGCAAGGCGGGTGTGAAGATAGATCTGATTGTAAGGGGTCTGTGCTCTCTGGTGCCCGGCGTACCCGGAATTAGCGAAAATATCACCGCAGTCAGCATTGTCGATCGATTTCTGGAGCACTCCCGCATCTTCGTTTTTCACAATGGGGGAGAGGAGCGCATTTTCCTGTCATCTGCCGATTGGATGGTTCGCAACCTGAGCTATCGCATAGAGACAATCGTACCCGTTTACGACGAGCATATCAGAGCAGAATTGATGGACTTGCTGGCTATTCAATTGTCCGACAATGTCAAAGCCCGGCTCATCCACCGCAATCAAACCAACGAGTACAGACGCGGCACCAGCGATCTGAACATTCGCTCCCAGTACGAAACCTACTTCTACTACAAGCGGAAAATGGAAAGCACTGTTGATCAGGAGGAAGTTGACACAGATAAAGCTGAACTCGAAGCCGCTGACCGGAGAAATAACGGTTCAGAAGATTGAGAATCCTATGTTGAGGTAGAAGAATAAACGTACTAAATCGGTTTCATCAAAACTCCAACCGCCCAAAATCGCCCTCAATGGTAAGGGAAGTGCCCTTGTGTTTTTCCACCCTGCCAATTACATCGGCCTCGATTCCCATCGATTGCGCGTCTTTGACCAGCTCTGCTGAAACTTCCGGGCGGCAGTATATCTCTAATCGCGTACCGAGATTGAACACCTGTACCATTTCCCTCCAGGGCGTATCGGTGGTTTCCCGGATCAGATTGAAGATGGGAGCCACAGGTAGGAGATTGTCCTTGATCACGTGGTAGCCTGCGGTAAATTTTGAGGACTTGGTGAGTCCGCCTCCCGTGCAGTGGATAATGCCCTTGATTTCTCCCCGGTATTTATTGAGGTGTCTGGCAAAAAAGGGCAGAAAGGTGCGTGTGGGGGAGAGCATCAGTTTGCCGATGCGGTGTTTCTGACCGTCTATTTCCACTTCATCCCCGAGGCGATATGGCCCTGTAAATCGGTAAGTTTCGGGAACCATGGGATCGTAGGCCTCTTTGAAGTTTTGGTCGTAGTACTTGTTGAGCAGGTCGTGACGGGCCGATGTGAGTCCGTTGGAGCCGATACCCGAATTGTAGGTGGTTTCGTATTCTGTCTGCCCACTCGAGGCCAGACCGACGATCTCCAACCCCTCCTCAAAGTCGTTGACAATAAGATCTTTTCTGTGCAATCTGCCAAAAGCTGTATAGCCCACATCTATTGTCCGCACAATGTCTCCCACATCCGCGGTTTCCCCTCCGGCCAGATGGATTTCCACCCCGTATTCTGCCATTTGATCCGCAAACTCCCCGGCGGCTGAGATAATCTGTTCGATGACTTCCCCGGGGATGACGTTTTTGTTGCGCCCGATGGTGGAGGAGAGTAGCAGGTTGTTGTAGCAGCCTACGCAGGCCATGTCGTCCACATTCATGACAATGGCGTCTCTCGCAATCCCCTTCCAAACCGAAAGATCCCCGGTTTCTTTCCAGTAGAGGTAAGCCAGTCCGGCTTTGGTGCCGGCGGTATCGGCGTGCATGAGATTGCAGTAATTTTCATCTCCCCCGGCGTGGTCGGGAAGTATTTTGCAGAAGGCGTTGGGGTAAAGTCCCTTGTCCTGTCCCTTAATGGCTTTGTGAACCTCCGATTTGGAAGCACTCACACCTCTGTGGTCGTATTTTAACTTGTCAGACATAGCTGTTTTTTTCTGTTAATTTCATCATCGTAAATTTCTCCCGGCAGTTTTCAACCTCTCATGTTTTTTTCAAAAAAACTAATTGAAGTAGCCAATGGCAGCCGTCTTTTTTCCGGCTTTTGGTAATTCGCTTTTTCATGTCAAAAAAAGGGCACTTATGAGCTGAGGTTTTAAATCTCTCGCTCTTGCACATCTGTCAAAAAGTCCACGTTTTTCAGCGCCCTGAAATCCACCGCACTCACTCCCGACACTCCGGATTCCTCCATGTAAACCCCGTAGATGATATCCAGGTGACTCATGGTTTGTTTGTTGTGAGTGACAATGATAAACTGCGATTCGCTGGAGAAATTCTTAATGATCTTGTTGAATTTCTCGATATTGGAGTCGTCCAATGGTGCGTCCACTTCGTCAAAAATACAGAAGGGCGCCGGTTTTAGCAGGTACAGTGCAAAGAGCAATGAAATGGCCGTCAGTGTTTTTTCCCCTCCCGACAACTGCGAGATGGACTGAGGGCGTTTACCTTTGGGCTTGGCGATTATCTCAATATCAGAGTCCAGCGGTGTTTCGGGATCGGTCATTACCAGGTCGCAATTGTCATCCTCGGTAAAAAGGCTGCGGAATACATTGATGAAGTTGAACCGGATGCGGTCGAAAGCCTCAACATATCGCTCTTTGGCCGTGGTCTCAATCTCGGTTATGGTTTCCCGGAGAGAGTCGCGCGCATTTTCTATGTCTTTTTTCTGCTCCTGAATGTCGTCGTACCGCACTTTCATCTCCTCAAAAGCCTCCAGCGCAAGCGGGTTTACTTCTCCAAAATTAGTGAGTCTGGCTTTCAATCGCTCCACCTTTAATTTCAGATCATCCACATCGACTTTCTCTTCTTCTTCATCCAGGGTAACCTTTTTGGGGTCCAATTCATAGCCGAATTCCACCGACAGGCGTTCAGAAATGCTCTTGACATTGAATTCCACCTCCCGGTTTTTCTCCCTCATTCCGGTCATCACCTCTTCCAGATCGTTGGATTTCCGCTGTAATTCTGCGACCTTTTTCTCTTTTTCAAAAATGGCGTTGCGCGAACTGAAGTACTGTTGCTCTTTTTCGCTCAAACTGGCTTCCACCTCCTTTTTCCTGCGGTAAAAATCCTGCAGTTTCTCTTCCTGGTAGGCTGTTTTTTTCTTCAGGGTCTCAATCTGCTCTTCCCCTTCCCGTATGAGTGTCGCGGTTTTCTTTTCTTCGTCATCGATGTCACTCAGGCGGCCGTTTTGGAAGTCCAGCTCTTTTTCAAAGCCGCTGAGTTTGTTTTGCTGGCGGATGAGCTCGATGTTTTTGTTGTTGAATTCCTCGGCCCGCTCTCCTTTCAGAGCCAGGGTTTTTTCCACCTTTTTGGCGCTGTTTTCGAGGTCTTTGTTAAGGGTGTCGAGCCGGTCTTTGAGTTTTTCGATCTCTTGGGCTTCATAGCTCATTCCGGTTTTGACCTCCCGGTGCTGTTCGTTGAGTTCTTTGAGTCGGCGGTTGCGTTTTTCCACCGCTTCGATTCCCGAGTCCCGGGTTGCCTGGATGCCAGCTTCACGCGCTTTTACTCCTGCAATTTCCGATTCTATTCCAGTCAGTTCCCGCTGGATTTTATCGGTGTCCAGTTTTGAGATGGAAACCTTGATCTGTTGGAGTTCTGCTCTCGCCTGGTCCACCTTTTTATCCAGGTCGCTTATTTTTTTATTGGTCTTTTCCAGGGCCTTTTTCCGGCCTATTTTTTTTCCTGAAAAAAGATCCGAGCTTCCCCCCTCTGCCGTGGTTTTTCTTCTCACTGTCTGGCCGTCTGAGGAAACCAGTACGTCAGCTTTTGCTGGTATTGTTGGCGGCAGGGTTTCATCTTTTGAAATGTAAACACCCTTTAAGAGAAACTCAAAGAGTGGGCGATAAACCCGGTCTATTTCCACCACTTCAATAGCTGAAATGGCATCCCCGACTTCCTTGACATCCTTTTTCGAAGATTTCTCTTCCAGGGCGTCCAGCAGCAGGAACTGGGCCTTGCCTTTTTGGGCGTTTTTCAGGGTTTCAATGCCCTCCAGTGCGGTGCCCCAATCGGGTACTACGTAGTGGTCCAAAACCGGAGCGAGAACTGCCTCAATGGCCGGGCGGTATTCATCCGGGCAGTAGATGAGTTCCGAGAGCAGAACCGCTTTTTTTCTCCATTCTTTCTGTCCGCTTAGGTGTTTGATGGAATCCGGATAACCCTCTAATTTCTCCAGCAGGGATTTGAGGAGGTCGCGTTCGTTTTTGAGAGAGTCCAACTTGCGCTCCAATTGCTTTTGCTCCTCTTCTACGGCATCACGCTTTTCCTTTTGCTCGCTGAGCTGATTTTTTCGCTTTTCCTCCCGGAGGATGCACTCCGATTTTTTTTGCTCCAGTTCTTTATATGCCTCGCTCACGGAGAGCAGCGCCTGTTCGAGTTCGCGGTGCTTGTCCTTCTCGATTTTTTCTTCCTCTCGCAGCCTTTTCCCCTCCTCTTCTATGGAGTCCAATTTACTGCGGAGAACGGACAATTGTTTTTCCCGTTCGGACTTCTGTTCTTCCAGTTTGCGCACTTCCTGCAGCAGTTGATCGTGTTCACCCTTGATTTTAGCTGCCTCCTGATCTGCTTTTGTTTTCTGACCGGTGAGGGCATCCAGGGATTCCTTCAGGGCAACGCTCACTTTTTTCTCCGCAGAGACCTGATCCCGAAGGTACTCCATCCTCGCGCTGATTTTGGATTTCTGTTCCCTTAGTTCGCGGAGGCGATCCTGACGCCGCTCGTTGGATTCCAGGGTGGTTTTCAGGGATTGCCGGTCGAGGTTTAGTCGGCTTTCCACATCCTTGAGTTGGTTTGCGATGGAGGCCGCATTTTTTTGGCTTTGATTGAGTTTTTCCTCCTCTTTGAGGGTCTCCTGCTTGTTCTTTTCCAGTTCCGCTTCAAGTTTGGAAATACGGGCTTTCAACTCGCTTTGCTCACCTCTGTGCTTTTCCAGGCTTTCGACGAGGGTTTTGTTCGAGTTGAGCAGGGTTGCGATTTCAATTCTGGCCAGCCGGATGCGCTGGGTTTTGTGCTTCTCCTTGAGTTTGTTGAAGGACTTTGCCTTTTTGGCCTGCTTTTCCAGCTCTTTCAGATTTCCGCTTATTTCAAAAAGCAGATCCTGCACGCGCTCGAGGTCCTGTTCTGAGGCCTTGAGTTTGTTTTGCACCTCCTTTTTCCGCTGTTTGAATTTGGAAATTCCGGCGGCCTGTTCAAACATCTTTCGCCTGGCGTGGTCCTTGTCGGATAGTATATCGTCCACCATGTCCAGGGCGATGATGGCGTATGAATTGGACGCTATGCCGGTATCGGAGAGCAGGGAGGTGATGTCCTTGAGCCGGCATGGTACGCCATTGAGACGGTATTCGCTGTTTCCGCTCCGGTAGAGATGCCTGGATATCGATACTTCGTGGTATTCTGAGGGGAGGGTGCCCTTGTCGTTGTCAAAAATTAGAGAAACACTGCAGGCGTTCGCGGGGCGGCGAGACTTGGTGCCGTTAAAGAGCACGTCCTGCATTTTGTCGAGACGGAGGCCGGAGGTTTTTTGCTCGCCCAGCACCCATCGGAAAGCATCCACAATGTTGCTTTTCCCTGAGCCATTGGGGCCCACGACTCCCACCACATCTTCGTTGAAGTGCAGAGTAGTGGTATTGCCAAAACTCTTAAAACCCTTCAGTTCTATCTTCTTCAATCTCATCGGGCCGCAAAAATAGGGAATATTTTCTGTTGGAAGGCATAAACTGCCCCGCTCAAAATTTTAAGCCAGGAAACTTATGGCAGGAAGGAAAGCAGGGGGATATTTACCAAAAATTATCAGATTATGAAAAAACCGGGCTTAGTTGTACTGGCAGGAATTATTAGTTTTGCCCTTTTTTTGACAGCCACCGGCTGCGAAGACCCAAAACCATCGACGGATATGACGATAAAGGATAAAGTTAGAGAAATTGAAGCTCCCCGCGCGGAAAAGAAGCCCGTAGAATTGGAAAAACACGGTGATGT
>PWJP01000001.1 GCA_003559985.1 Saprospirales bacterium | reverse complement strand
CTGCCGTCCTTTGACCAAAGCGGTTGGTGAGTTTTAAGTCCGGGTCGGAAAGCAGGAGAATGGGCACGAATCCGGCCATGGCCAATACGGGAAGGAAGGTGGGCGGAAAACTAAATGCCAGCAGCAGACCTCCGAAAATCGGCCACCAAAAGTATCTCGCACCGGCTTGATTTTTAAAGGGATTGGGAAAAAGCAACACTGCAATGGCTAACCAAATGGACATAAAACAGAGCAGTGGCCGGTACCCCCAAAGTAAATCGTTGCTGTAGCGCAATTCCATGGACCAGGCCGCTGAAAGGCCGGTGACCAGCAGTGCTGTAAAAACTATCCATCGCATGGTGGCGGCTCCTTTCATGATTGCACTTTTTTCAATTAATTCCCGGGGGTGTAATACCTTTTTCCCATGTAATCGACGGAGAAAATATTAATCCCGGGCTTTTACCCCACCGCAAAGCCATTTTCAAAATCCTTAGGTGGAGCGACAAACTCCAGTCTTCCATTGTCGTCTTCTGCCATCAGTATCATTCCCCTGGATTCCACCCCTCTGAGTTTTTTTGGAGCCAGGTTGGCGACCACGGTCACTTTTTGACCCACTATTTTTTTCGGTTCGTGCAACTCCGCAATGCCCGAGACAATGGTCCTTTTTTCAAAACCCAGGTCCACCTCCAGTTTGAGTAATTTATCGGTTTTAGGTATTTTTTCAGCGGCTACAATGGTACCGGTTCGGAGGTCGAGTTTGACAAAAGAATCAAAATCTATGTTCTCCTTTAATTTGGGGCGATCCTGCTCTTTTTTCTCCTGTTTTTCTTCTCCGGTATTTTGCAACAGTTCCAGTTCCCGTTCAATTTTTTCATCCGGTATTCTGGTAAAAAGGTGCTCTGCCTTTCCAATTTGATGGCCGGATTTTAGCAGTAGTTCGCCCTCGCTGAGTTGATCCAGAGCCGTGAGAAAATCGCCCTCTTCGCGAAGGGGGGACAAATTGAGCATTTTCCGGATTTTGGCCGAACCAAATGGCATAAAGGGGTGCATGGCGATAGAAAGCGCACAGACCACTTGCAGTCCCACATTCATAATCACCTTTACGGTCTCGGGGTCTTCTTTTTGGAGCTTCCAGGGCTGGTGGTTTTGCAAGAACTGGTTGCCGTATGCGGATAACTCCATGAATTTCTTCAGGGCGTTGCGCAACTCACAACTTCGCAGGGACTCGCAGAGGGAATCCAGTCTGTCGAACAGGTCCATGATTTCCACCTCGTGGTAGCTGGGCATGCCGAGTTCGTCGTTTCCTTCCAGCAGGGTATTTTCATCAAAATCCGGCACCACGCCGTCGTAGTATTTATTGGTCAGCACAATAACGCGGTTGACAAAATTGGCCAGATTGTTGACCAGCTCGTTGTTGTGAGACTGTTGAAATCCCTTCCAGGTAAACTCACTGTCACGCTGCTCGGGCATATTTTTTACACAGTAATACCTGAGTGAGTCCTCCATGCCATCCCAGCGCTCCAGATAATCCTTCATCCAAACCGCCCAGTTTCGGGAAGTGGATATCTTTCTTCCCTCCAGGTTCATAAATTGATTGGCCGGGACATTGTGGGGTAGTAGATAGCCGCCGTGGCGCTTCAATATGGCTGGAAATATCAGGCAGTGAAAGACGATGTTGTCTTTTCCGATGAAGTGGATGAGACAGGATTTTTCGTCCATCCAGTACTTTTTCCAATCTTCGGGATCTGCCTCAGGCTCATTTTTCGCCCGGTTTATCGCCCACTGCCGGGTGGCGGAAATATAACCGATGGGAGCGTCCAGCCAGACGTAGAGTTTTTTGCCTTCGGAACCGGGGATTTCGGCCGGCACACCCACGCCCCAGTCTAGGTCGCGGGTCATTGCCCTGGGTTCAAGCCCTCCGTCAATCCAGGATTTACACTGACCCAATACATGGTTTTTCCACAAGCTCGGGTCGTGGTGTTCTTTTCCGTCTAATTCCCCCTCCGAAATATAGGCCCTTAGCCAGTCTTCGTATTTGTCGAGTGGCAGGTACCAGTGGCGCGTCTTCTTGAGAACGGGCGTGGAATCTGTGAGGGTAGAAACCGGATTGATAAGGTCGGTGGGGCTGAGAGTGGCCCCGCAGTTTTCGCACTGATCGCCATAAGCCTCGTCAAAACTACATTTTGGGCACTCTCCTTTTATGTATCGGTCCGCGAGAAACTGACCTGCTTCGCTGTCGTAGTACTGTTCGCTCTCCCGCTCCGTAAGCTCTCCTTTTTCGTAGAGTGTTTTAAAAAAGTCGGCAGAAGTGCGGTGGTGCAGCTCTGAGGAAGTGCGGTGATAAATGTCGAAGGACATTCCGATTTTTTCAAAAGTTTCGGCAAACTGGCTGTGGTATTTGTCCACAATCTCCCGTGGGCTGATTCCCTCCTTGCGAGCTTTGAGTGTGATGGCGGCACCGTGTTCATCTGAGCCGCAGACAAAGAGCACATCTTTCCCCATCAGTCTCAAAAAGCGCACATAGACATCGGCAGGGAGATAGGCTCCCGCCAAATGCCCCACATGCAAAGGCCCGTTGGCGTAGGGTAGGGCTGAAGTTACGAGATATCGTTCCGGAATGTGCATTGGACGTATCGATTATTTTGCTGAAAACTGGTGCGAAGATAAAACTTGCAGGCTAAACGAAGCACCTAATCCGACATGTTTAAATTTTTTCAAACTGAGTAGGTCAGATTGCAGGAGGTGGTTTAAGACCGTCCGTGATTTTTTCTTGGCTTGCCTCAGGTGGTTATTGCCCAAACCCCCGAATAAAAAAGTTAAGTAAATGTTAAATTGTGTCGTGAGAAGGGAGGCTGAATAAATGTTATTATATTTGTTTCTGAAGTTTCGCTTCGAAGATGAGACACCTTAAGTGAGTGCCCGATTTAGGGTTTTTTGATGCAGGGTTAGTGGCTGCAAACAGTTTGCAGGTGATCTTGTATGCAATTTATTTTTCAAATATTAAACACCCGATTTATGAATTTTATTAGAACATTTAAAACCAGTTTATCGAAGGCGAATTTCAATCTGCTCTTTTGTTGTCTTATAGGAAGTGTGTTTGCTTTAAATTCTTCTAATGCTCAATCTGTGCCATGTGAACCCATTGACTTTTATTATCTCAACATACAAAATTCGGCAAATATTCTGCAGACTTGTGATGGATGCATTCGATTTGTACACGCATGTACGGGCGAGCCCGCTGAAATGGAAGGCGGTAAGGTAGAACTCAATTGTGGTAATTGGGATCAGCCGGATTGTTATAGAGTAGATCCCTCCAATTTTGACAGATTGTGCGATTTACCTGAATGCGAATTTGGTTCAATGGCTGGAATCAACTTTAGGAATTGGACAGTGTGTGGCAATAACTTTCAAACTCCATGTGAGATTTATGTAGCTCAATTTCTTCCCCCAAATCCAATGCTAAATGACCAGGTATTGGGGAATTACCACCTTCTTCCAATAGGATTTACTCCATTGAATCTAAATGAGCCTGTTTCCAGAACGGTTGTTACCCCATGCCCCGGTGAAGAAGCTATATTGACCTTGCCCGGACTTTACGTTCCCGAGGCAAGTGGTTTGTGCTTGCATTTGAATATTAGTGATGAAAACGGTGACTTTGTTGCTCAGGAGATTTTTGATCACAGTGATATCGATGGAGAGAGTGTTGATCTGACGGAACTCTATTCCAATTTGGCAAAAGGGCTTTACCAACTGGAATTAGTTCTAAAGTGCTGTGATCCTGATCTTGAAAACTGTAGATACAATAGTTCCAATGCCTACACCAAAAGAGTGTGGATAGAGGTACAGGGTGGGCTTGCCTTTTCTGCAACTATGAGCCAGGGGGGTGGCTTCAGTCCCTGCTCATTGAATGTAGCGCTTTCATCGACTCCGCCCGGTCCGGTGTATGAAAATTTAAGTATAGAATGTTCAGTATTTCTTGTTTTTTATAACATCAACAATCCAAATGACGAGCAGCTTACCTATGCTGTGTATGAGCTTGATGATTGTGATCCGGATGGAAATGAAACCCTGCTTGGTCAGGTCATTCCAATTCTGCCTCACAATTGGACTTACAGTGTTGTAATACCCCCAATTGAAAATGATTCAGATTGCCGGTGCTTCCGTTTGGATATTGAATATGAAAGCTGTGGGGGATTTGTGATTGAAAATTATTATTATATGGTAGATGGCAGCTCCAATGAATGCGACACTATCCTTTCGAGTGACGACGGCTCCAATTCACTTGAATCCATTGGACCGGGAAAAATGGGGAGTGTCAGGGCTTATCCCAATCCGGCAACTGCTCATATTCAATTTGAGGTTGAATCACCGCTGGCCGATTTGCCCACAGAGTGGCAGTTATTCGTTTTTGACAATACCGGAAAATTGGTAAAGAGTACTTCCCTGGAGTTAGTGGAGAATTCTTCTGAAATTATTCCCCTTGAAGAACTTGTACCAGGGAAATATTTTTACCATCTTCACAGGGAAAATAAATCGTTCAACGGCTCTTTTATAAAACACTGATAATACAAATCACCGGCAGTATTTCCACAGCCGGTGATTTTTCAAAAACCCATAGAACCCATGAAGTACCTTTGCATATTGGTATTTTCACTACTGTGTTTTCAGTCCTTATTCTCCCAGGAAAACCTGGTCCCCAATGCCGATTTTAGCGAAGTTTATGACTATGTAGAATGCGATAGAAATAATCATTACATTGAACCCTTATTGGAGAATGTGCTTCCCCATTGGAGCAGCAGAAGGCGATCCGCTAATTTTATTCAAATAGATATGTGCAGAGAGGAATTGTATCCAAATGCTCAAGACGCCCATTCAGGTTCAAATTACATTGTGCACCACAATTTCATCGAAATGCCTTCGACTCCCAATTGGTGCTGTCCCCGTTCCTATTCCCAGGTCGAGTTAAAAGAGGCCTTGAGCCCGGATAAAAATTATTACTTAGAGTATTATGTAAATCCATTTAGAGATGATAGACTTCCCTCCCACCTCGGTATATTGTTTAAAGACACATTAATTATGGACGCTGTGCGAGGAGGTCCCTGGCCGGACCCCATTGTGACAGAGCCCCATTTGGAAGTGGATACATTTACAGGTCCTGCAGGGGAATGGTTGCGCATTCACCACTGTTTTAATGTGGATGAGGAGTGGACGGTCATGATGATGGGTGTTTTTCGTTCGAACGATTTCCTGAAGGAGGCATTCCCAGCTTATGAAACTTATGCCGGGTATCAATTTAGTTACGATGCTTTCACTCTCATCGAGGTAGAGGATTATATGGAATTAAAGGTGGGAGCGTTGCGGGATACCATCTGTGTCGGAGACTGCATTGAGCTTTCCACCAACCACAGCATACTGCCGGGCTTGTTCGAGTGGCAGTTGCCGGGTTCTGATCTCGGCAGCAGTCAGGACTCTGCGCTGGTGGTGTGTTACGATGAAGCCGGGGAATACGACGTGGGGCTTTGGGTGGAGCACTGTTTTGGGGAACACGAAGAGCTGTGGGAGCGGGCCGTGGTGGTGCTGGATTATCCGGTGATCGAGGAGGAGGTAGTGGTCGAGCTGGAGGTGTTGGAGGGCGATACCCTGAGACTGGAACATTGCCTTCCGGATGAGCAGTGGCCGGTGCGATGGGAGACGGATGCACTTTTGAGTTGCTACGACTGCCCGGAGCCGCTGTTTTTCGCGGAGGAGTCGGATACCGTTATGGCCATTTTGGCCCCCGACCAAAGCTGTCGCGACAGTTGCAAGTTTTTCATAAAGGTGATACCACGTGCAGTGGCGGATTTTCAATCGGATCGCCCCAGCCTGTGCGTGGGAGAGTGCGTGACCATTGAGAACAACAGCCTCCACTACAGCCAGCCTGCGCATTACCGCTTAGGTGATGAATGGAAGGAGTGGCCGTCGGGAGATTCGCAGATTGAAGTGTGCCCTGAGAAAGCAGGTGAATACGAGATGCAATTCGCAGTGAGTAATCACTTGAGTTCGGATACAGTGAGTATAAGTTTGGCCGCTCTTCCTATGCCGGAACCCCTGCCTGTGGAAACCAGCTTTGAGACAGAATACGGAGAAGTGATCACGCTGGAAGCCGGCTTTGAGGCACTGGAATACCACTGGGAGGTGGGTATCCCGGACCATCTGGACCTGGATTGCACGGACTGCCCCCGACCGGAAGTAATCACATACCAGAGCAGCGGCATTGAGTTGACGGCCCGGAATGAGGATTGCGAGGACAGCATGGAGTACTACATCCACGTAGAGCGCCAGGAAGCACAGATATACCTTCCGAATGCCTTCTCCCCCAATGACGACGGTATCAACGACCGCTTCGGAGCACTGGGACTGTACTTCACCCCCCTGACCCTGAGAATCTACGACCGCTACGGCGGGTTGATGCACGAGGGCATAGGAGAGGATCACGACTGGGACGGCAGAGCCGGAGGAGAAAAAGTCAACCCCGGCACCTATGTGTTCACCTTCGAGTACGAGAATGTTTACGGGGAGCGGGGTGTGATATCCGGGAGTGTGTTGGTGGTGGAGTGAGGAAGGAGGTCGAAGCTGTTTTCTGGAAGTGCTTGCACAAATTTTGTAAGACTCAGCTTGAAAGTTGTTAAGCTAATGACTGTCAAAGGAAAAAGCTGTGTGTTTCCTGTTTCATATGCGACAAAGCGAATTTCTTATCGGGTGTTAAAGTCCAAAGTCTGAATAAAAATGTTAAGGAAAGGTTAAATGGTTTCGTAATAAGGGAGATCGAATAAATGTTATTAAATTTGTTTCTGAAGTTTCGCTTCGAAGATGAGACACCTTAAGTGAGTGCCCTATTTAGGGTTTTTTGATGCAGGATTAGTGGCTGCAAACTGTTTGCAGGTGATACTTGTATGCAATTAATTTTTTAACTATTAAACACCCGATTTATGAATTTTATTAGAAAATTTAAAACCAGTTTATCGAAGGCGAATTTCAATCTGCTCTTTTGTTGTCTTGTAGGAAGTGTGTTTACTTTAAATAGGGCCTACTAAAAAAATATAAAATAATACGTATAATGTTGGTCGTCAGACAAATAGATAGTATATTTGTATTTAGAAAAGGGTCTATGTGCAAGGAAAATATCAGTTTGGCCCAAAAT
>PWJP01000102.1 GCA_003559985.1 Saprospirales bacterium | reverse complement strand
CCCGCATCATATTGCAGCCATTTTGCAGCACCCAGTGGTCCGTAACCTCTTCGACCGGTTTGACCCATGACTGCCCCTCGAATAAGATTACCCTGTCGTCATTTCCGTGCACCATCATGATCCCCACGGGGTATTCCGGTTCGCAATCAAGGATTTGAGAACGGCCCATACTACCACCCACGGAGGCTATGGCCGCAATTCGGTGACTCATGTGGCAGGCCATTTCAAAACTCATAAATGCCCCATTGGAAAATCCGCAAAAATAAATACGCTCTGAATCCACGGGGTACCATTTTTCCAGACTGTCCAACATGGAGGAGAGAAAAGCAACATCATCCACCTCATTGAGATTGATACCAAAATTCCAGGAGGCCTGAATACCCTGAGGAAAAACAGCGATAAAACCCTCTTCACTCGCCATTTCCATAAATCCCGAATAATTGGATATCCTGCGGGCACTTTGAGTGAATCCGTGGAGTGCAACAACAATGGGGTAGCCCGACTCACCGTACATTTTTTCCGGCACCTCTACCAAAAAATGGCGCTCCAGTCCTTCAAACTCAAAGGACTTGCGCTCCTGCGAAAGAATATTCTGCGCATTACAGAATAGAAATATGGTCAGCCCTGGGATAATCCTTAAAAATCCTATTTGGAAAAACCTCTTTGTCTTGTATTCCGGCATTGTGAGCAACAGACTGTAAAAAAGTGGGGAATTATAATAATTCTTCAAAAATCATCGTAAATTTGGTGCCGATATAACGAACTATACATGATCAAACACATATTTACTTCAATAATTTGGCTTTCTGTCATTGCCCTGATCTTTTCCATCAGCCTGACAGAGGGCATTGCACAAACAAACCCCGATGTTGAAATCCTCGTCACTGAGGGTGATACCAGCTTCTGTATTGGTGAATCTGTTACGCTGGCGGTTTCTTCTAGTGAAACCCCCGACTCTGTGAGATGGAATCCTGAGGAATTGTTTGCAGACCCCACAGCCCTGGAGGTCACCATAACACCGGAACAAACCACCGAGGTTGTATTGGAATTTTTTGCAGATGACTCCATTTACACTGCATCGCAGACCATCATAGTGGATGATTTGTCACCACTGGAATTTACCACCCGGGATACCACCATTTGCCAGGGTGAGAGTTTGCAACTCACTATTGGAATGGGTGATCCGGGAGCCACATACGCCTGGACTCCGAATGAAGATCTGAGTGACAGTTCGGCCTACGATGCCATTGCGACTCCGCAAAGCACCATTACTTACTACCTCTTTGCTGAAAGTGAAAATGGATTATGCACGGAATTCGATTCCGTAGAGGTGGAAGTGCTACCCAACCAACTGGGAATTCAACTCGACGACATTCACTATGTTTGTCTGGATACTCCAACTACAGAAGTTGTTCTTCAAACGAATTTCAACCCACCGGGCTCAACTTTTGAATGGCAGCCCAATGACGGAAGTCTGGATGACCGATTCATTGCCTCTCCTACGGCGACCATAGACTTTTCTACCAGGTACACGGTACACATGGTCACTCCCGATGGCTGTGAATCGCGAGACACAGTCGTTGTGAGACTTGATTCGTTGCCTCAATTTGAATATGTCGTGGTGCCTGAGCCGCGGGAGGAGTGCAACAAATACTGTCCGGGAGACTTTATTACCATATTCTCCAATCCTGCAAATCCCGAGAATTTCCCCGACATTAACTACCAATGGAGCCCCGAAGATGGTTCCATTCAGGACGATATCACCAATCAAAATATTTCTATAGAGGCCAGTGTCCCACAATACTACATAAGGACCAATATGAACAACGCCTGTGAATCAGTGGACAGCATTTTCATCGATGTGGTGGAACCCGATCTACCTATTACCCCTTCAGATACAGTGGTTTGCGCCAATGAACCGGTGCAGATAGAAATAGACCCCACTGATCTTACGGACATCGAATGGTCCCCGGCCGAGGGTTTGAGTTGTACGGATTGCCCCAACCCCATCGCCATTACGGACGAGACGACTACCTACACGGTAGAGGCCACCAAGGAAGAGTGTTGCCCGGTCAGCGCCTCAGTCACCATCAACGTGGTTTATCCACCTATACCAATTGAGGATTTGGTTGCCTGCCCCGGAGACCCCATACAGATATTTGTCGATTCGGAGGGATTCAGCGATCCCTCATGGAGTGGGCCGGTGGATATGCTGAGTTGCACCGATTGCTTTGAGCCCTTTGCCACGGTCAACACCACCACCACGTTTCAATTGACAGCTTTCGATGAGGAGGGTTGCGAATCGCGGGGCAATGTAGTTGTCGATGTCTTTCCACTTCCTGACCAACTGGAAATAGAGGCATCTCCCGGAAATGAAATCCCCATTGGAACCATAGGTGAATTTGAATTGCTCTCTTTCCCCACCGTGCCCGTAGATGACATCGTTTGGCTGTACAATGACGAGGTAGTAGCCGAAGGTGTGCGCACAGCGCAAATTGAAATTGTCGAAGAAGATGCCAACAATGTAATTACTGCGGTGGTATTGGATGAAAACGGTTGCGAGCGGATAGTTACCATCAATATTTCTGGTATAGAGCCTGTATTCGAGGTCCCCAACGTATTTACCCCGGGTGGACAACAAGAAGTCAACCAGTACTTCCGACCTGTGGTTACCAATGCCGAGCTCTTCGACGGCTCTTTTATCTCTGATTTCAAAGTGTGGAACAGATGGGGGCAACTTGTTTACAACAACGACGACAATGACACCGGATGGGATGGAAGACAAAACGGTTCCCAAGCTCCACCTGACGTGTATGTGTATGTAATTGAAATCAGCTTGCCAAATGGTGATACCAGGACCCTTAAAGGGGATGTAACACTCCTGAGGTAGGATTTATCTGAGTAAATTCTACGCAAACCTCATACTTAATTTGCCCTGTAGGGTGACCCTTATCATTTTTTTCAATCCAAATCACAATGATATGGATGGAAAGCAACTAAGCTTTCGGGCTCTGATAAAATGGTATGACTATAACCATATTATACATCTCAAGGGCAACCAATTCTAATTGTAGAATACAGACGGTTGTATGATTATAAGCTATCGATAAGGGAAATGGCTTCTTTGAAGAGAAAATCAGAATAATTACAAACCGGCACAGTCATTAAAACCACGGACGCTCTGCGACAAACAATTCATAAGTTGAGCGCCGCTGTGCCAGTCCTGATACTCAAAAAGGCCATCGGAGACTGCAGTTTCGAGGCAAGATTGGTGGCTCTGAATAAATTGCTCGTAGCAATCTTTTAACCGCTCCTGCCCTTCCGAGACAGCGATTTGCTCCAATCGGGAGTTTTTATCCCCGAGAATATGATCGATTACCTGGCCCACGCCTTCAGTGCTTCTCAAATTGGTTCCAATCCTCTCTGCAATGTTTTCAAAGGTCATTTGAAGTTCTCTACATTCGCCTCTGAAAGCCCTTACTGAACCGTATTTAGCTGCGGCCCATGAGCGAAAATCTGAATCGGTATAATCCCCTCTGGTTGCAGTTTATGCGAGATGAGAATTAATATTCATCAAAAACTCGCTCAACATTTCAAATGCTTCAGTTTCACCGGGGTTTTGAAATTTTACTTCTTTTTCCATGGATTGTACAGTCTCAGAGGAAATGACAATCAGAGGAGCGCCGAGAAGTGCAACAATCAGCAGTGACTTTAATTTCAACAATGCTTGTGGTTTCATAATAACGATATTAGGGAGCTAATATAAGGCTTTTTTTCGCAATCGGAAGGTACGGTTGCCAGATGACTCTTCTGCCGTCAGTTTATTGTATCAATTTTAGTCGCATTGATGTTCGCTTTCCCCGAGGCAAATCCATATCAATTAGCACCTGAAACAATGACTGTTTCCGTCACATCTTTATAATCGCGCTCACCCTCTTTAATTTTCAATATGCGATTAATCGGAGGGCTTTCATAAACTTCCGTTTCCCCCGGTTTTGGCCAATGAACTACAATTTTCTCTATCTCTCTGGCATTGCCGAGACCCGACTCTACCCTCAGTGGCCCGGAACCAAAAGTACCACCGGTGTTCACCCTTTTGAAAAAAGTCTTTTCCTTTCCTTCATCATCCAAAGTGTGAATGGCAACCCGGGCACCTATTGCGGACCGGTTGGATTTTTCCCCCTCCAGTATCAGGTGAATCCAGCTATTGTCATTACCCGGATTCTTAAAAAGCAGATTGTAAGCCACATCGCCCTCGTAAGCGCCTCCCTGCACAGCGTAAATGTCCTGTTGTCCATTGTTTTCAAAGTCAGCAAAAGCAATCCCATGCCCCTTTTGTATGTGACCAAAACCCCAGTGTGTTATCTCTTCAAACTGCCTTCCATCCACATTGACAAACATGCGATTGGGCACAGTGGACCTTAAATCAGGCGCCCCGGTACCGGAGTAAAAATCCGGAAAACCGCTGTTGTTCAGGTCTCCATAATTGCAGCCCATGGTAAAAAGGGCTTTCTCCAATCCCGCTTTCTCAGTATAATCCTCAAATTTTTCATTCCCCAGGTTCCTATACAAGCGGAGGGTTTCAGCAGTTGGAGATTCACCCCTCAGTTCTCTGACAAATTCACTTCCCAGTTCGGTAATCTTGTTTGTTGTGTAGTCAAATACCAGCAGGTCTTCATAACCGTCATTGTCAAAGTCAAAAAAGAATGCCGGGAAGCTGTGTATAGGTTTCTGAACACCGGCGATTTGCGCGATCTCTTCAAATTTCCACTCGTTGTAATGACTTCCTCCCCTGTTGGCAAAAAGCAGGTTGGGAGCACCCAACTGCGAGATGTACAAATCGGGCAATCCATTGTTGTTGATGTCACCCCAAACCACACCCTTGGTAAATCCGGAAATGTCGAGACCACTGTGGGCGGCCACATTGGTAAATGTTCCATCTCCATTGTTCCGATACAATTCATTGGAGTAACTGACTCCTGAGCCGGGTAAAGTCTCGTTCCCTATGTACAGATCGAGGTATCCATCTCCGTCAAAATCAGCCCAGGCTGCCGTTTGAGTGGGTTTAAAACTCAACAGTCCGGCTTCTTTGGTCACATCGCTAAACGTTCCGTCTCCGTTGTTTCTCAAAAGGGAGTTGGGGTGATTGCCGCCCGGATTCAACCAGCCACCTCTGAGTATAAATATATCGGGATATCCACTGTTGTTGTAGTCCGCGTGGATTACATTCAGCCCCGAAACAATGCCCTTTAAACCCGCGGATTCTGTAACATCAGTAAAACTTCCATCTCCATTGTTAAAAAAGAGTCGGCATTGATCGCGGAGTCCGTAACTGGTCATAAAGATGTCGTGATATCCATTGCCACTGAAATCATCCACAGCCACACCCCCGGACAAACCCAGAATATTTAATCCCAACTCACTGGCCACATCTCTGAATTTAAATCCGTCATCAGAATCAGGGGAAGTCAACTCGACCAACCAATCTGCCGGAACCTGATCCGGGTATTTTCCCAATTCCATGTAGGAGACGTTGAGCAACCACTTGCTGTTAAAATCATCGGGAAAGTGATTCAAAATCCTCTCGTAAACCCGGATTGCATTCTCCGCACCAGTTCTAGCTCTGTGATAACCCTCAGGTTGAAGGGGCACAATACAAGAATAGGAGGTGGGGTTTTCCACACAATTTTGCAACTCCCCCATCCTCAAGTAGGCGATCGCCAACATTTCATAATAAGGCTTAGTACGCTCGTCCAATTCAAAACCCTGGCTTTCCAGACTTTGGACAAGGGTCTCAAATTGTTGTATAGCAGTTACCGCTCTACCTCCGTTGAGGAGTTCTTGAGAATTTTGGAAAAAGAGCATGGTTCGCTCAGCTGGATTGTTGCTCGCCTCCATCTCCTGTTTGTATATCTCCGCCAATGCCAGATTCATATGGTAATTCTGCGTGGGATCTGAGTATTCTGCGATTGAGTCAAGGAGATAGGCCATATACTCGGTGCCATCAATTCTATCCTCTACTTCCTCAGAGTCCGGTGAACAGGCAGCGAATATCAACAACAACAAAAACCATCTACAGGACTTAAAGTAATAAATCCGCACTGGAAAATTCCAATAAGCCACTTTTGAATCTTTCAAAACACATATATTTACAGTTCGAAACTGGAACAAATATAATTATTTTTTCGAAGTCCTTACATTACTGCAATCTGGAAAAGGTTCTATAAAAAATTGTGGAGATGTCAATCCCAGCAATACCATTCTATTGATTTGCCGGCATTTTTAATAAAAAAACATTTATGAAGTTTGATGAGATTCAGTTCAAAGGAAAAAAGGCACTGGTGAGGGCAGACCTGAATGTCCCGATAAAAAACAGCGAAATTACAGACAACACAAGAATAACGGCCTGCCTGCCCACTGTCGAAAAAATACTCCATAAGGGAGGGGCCGTCATTTTAATGAGTCACCTCGGCCGACCTCAAAAAAAGCGCAAAGAAGACGGCAGCTTAGACAGGGAGCAATTTACCCTCAGACCCGTGGCGGACGAGATAGCAAAATTGACCGGCAGAGAGGTTTCGTTGGCAGATGATGTGGCCGGTGAAGACAGTCAGAAAAAGGCCGCCAACCTAAAAGCCGGCTCCATTCTGATGATTGAAAACACCCGTTTTGAAAAGGGAGAGTCGGCAGGAGATGAATCCCTCGCCAAAAGAATGGCCGATTTGGCTGATATCTACATCAATGATGCATTTGGAACCGCCCACAGGGAACACGCTTCCACAGCCACTGTAGCCAGGTTTTTCTCACGCGAGAACAAAGCATTCGGTCTGCTTATGGACCAGGAACTCCGGGAGGCATCCAGGGTCAGTTCAGACCCCAAAAGACCCTATACCGTAATCCTCGGTGGCGCCAAAGTGTCCGACAAGATTCAACTGATAGAAAACCTCCTGCCCCGAGCCAACAACCTGCTCATCGGTGGTGGGATGGCCTACACTTTCATCAAAGCGAAGGACGGACAAATCGGAAATTCCATACTGGAAGAAGACCAAATCCCCCTGGTGAAACGCATTATGGAGAAGGCAAAAGAATCCGGAGTGAACATTCACTTACCAATAGATGTGACAGCCGCATCAGAATTCTCTGAAAATGCTCAGGTCAAGACCCTTCCTGCAGACGAAATAGAGGATGGGTTCATGGGGCTGGACATCGGTCCCAAAACGGTCAAATCCTTTTCCGAAGTTATAAATGGTTCCAAAACCATTTTTT